>CAZWOV010000120.1:0-2249 GCA_964635645.1 uncultured Planctomycetaceae bacterium
CTTGGACCTATTGATTAACAGTCAACCGCTCTAACCAACTGAGCTATCAGGGCAAAAAATGAAAACAATAAAAGGCTTTCGCCTTGATTTCAAATAAATGAAACCAAACGCCCCAACAAGGACTTGAACCTTGGACCTATTGATTAACAGTCAACCGCTCTAACCAACTGAGCTATCAGGGCAACACGGGTGATTGTAGCACAATGCGTTTTTTTGACAAGCCCCCCCGGGTGGATTTTTGAAGAAAAAATAAGAAATTTTGAAAAACAGTCGGGAAAGCCCCCGGAAATTTGCGGTGGAAATTAATTGAAAGTTGAATAACGGAATATGGGAGAAATAAACGGGGAAGAAACAGTCGAGGGAAACGTTTTTTGCCGCGCGGCAACAATTATGAAGATTTTGAAAATTTTTGAGGAAAGACGGTCTGAAACGCTTTTTATTCGGCGGCGCGATGTGAAAATGGTTTTGAAAATACGTCGCGTCGGCGGCGCAAAGATTTTAAAATATGGAATCGGAAATCCTTAAAATTTTTGAAAAAAGATTAAAGTTTCAAAACTATTTGTTTTAACAAAAAAATTTTTCATTCCGCGTAGAACTCCTATCTTTAAGCGGTTTAACAAAAAATTTCTGAAATTTTGGTATTTTATGTCAGGAAAAGGTTTTTTCCCCTTTACAAAAGGTAAAAGTTTGTTAAAATAAAAATTGCGATTTGGGAAATCGTTTTGAGAAGCTATAGTCAGTTCAAGGACGAAAAGGAAAAGGACATGAATTTTTTTGATTGGATTCGTCAGGGCGTCAAACGTTCTGTTTTGGAAGGCGTCGCGGACGCGGTAGATCATCTCGGCACGCCGGTTGAGCAGGATCAGATTCGTGAACACCTACTTGCCTATTCTTCTGCGGATACTTCGCATATGATAGAAGCTTCTGCTCAGACGGGAATGCGTAAACGTCTTGGCCGCGGTATCTCCATGGAGACTACTGAAGACTAATTCCCCCAAAAGTATTGAGGCGGCGTCTCATTTTTTTAGAATTAAAGTAGGGAAACAGAAAACTGCGTCAAAACCCTTCGGGCGCGCGGTTTTTTGTTTTTTTTTATTTAGCTTTATCCCGTTGATGAAAATCAGGTAATTAAGAGAACATGAATTCCAGCAGTCCAACCCCGTCAAGCCGTTCCCATATTGAAACTACTGGATCGAATCGCGGCAAATCGCGTTATGAGCGTCGGCAACGGGAACGCAGAGAACAACGTCGGCGAGAATTGAGCGTTCCAACGTTTGTTTATGATAACGAACTCCCGGTTTCTTTGCGCAGAGAGGAAATACGGAAGGCGATTCTTGAAAATCAGGTGGTAGTGCTTTGCGGCGAGACTGGGTCGGGTAAATCGACGCAGCTTCCGAAAATCTGTCTTGAACTTGGTTTTGGCGTCAAACGTTTAATTGGCCATACGCAGCCGCGTCGGATAGCCGCGGTTTCGATTGCGAACAGGCTGGCCCATGAACTCTCTCTGGGAACGCAGAAACCGATTTCACCGGCGGAAGCGGCTTCTTGGGACGGAGAAAAAAAACAGGGGAAAAACCCGTCTGAAAGCGGTTGCGGCGACGGAACGGATGAAAACGGCTTTTCATTGATTCCCCCGGAAAAACTGGTTGGATATAAAATTCGATTTTCAGATCATACTTCGCTGGAGACGTGCATAAAATTAATGACGGACGGGATTTTACTGGCGGAGACGCAGGGGGATCGTTTTCTGAATCAGTATGAAGTTCTGATTATCGACGAGGCGCACGAACGTTCGCTGAATATTGATTTTCTTATTGGAATTTTGCGTCGATTGGCGGATCGCCGTCCCGACTTGAAGATAATAATTACTTCGGCGACGATCGACGCCGCGCGTTTTGCCGCGCATTTTGAGACCGGCGGCCGAAAAGTTCCAATATTGACCATTGAGGGACGAACGTATCCGGTAGAAGTTCTTTATCAACCGATTTTAGAGGATGAAGATGAAGACGAAGACGAGGATGAAACGGGCCTTTGTGGAAACGGAACGCGTGAAAAACCGCGTTCCGAGCGAAAGAAAGAGGCGCGCGTTATTCATGACGGAGACGTTCATCAGGCGGTGATTCGCGCGACCGAGACGCTGGCGCGAAAGGGCGCCGGGGATATTCTTGTTTTTATGCCGACGGAGCGGGATATTCATGAACTCGTAAAGCTTTTTCAGGGGGAAGTTCAGCGTCGGCGTCTTTTGCTTT
>CAZWOV010000120.1:2259-7826 GCA_964635645.1 uncultured Planctomycetaceae bacterium
ATGAAAATGTGGAGATCCTTCCTCTTTACGCGCGTCTTCCCGGGGATCAGCAGCAGAAAATTTTCAATCCTTCCGGGAATAGACGGCGGATCGTTATCGCGACGAACGTTGCGGAGTCGTCCGTGACGGTTCCGCGTATTCGGTACGTCATCGATACGGGAACGGCGCGAATCAGCCGATATTCAGCCCGGTCTAAAACGCAGCGTCTTCCGATTGAACCGATTTCCAGAGCTTCAGCCGATCAGCGAAAAGGGCGTTGCGGACGTATTGGTCCGGGAGTCTGTATTCGTCTTTACTCCGAAGAAGACTATCGTTCGCGCGAGGAGTATACGCAACCGGAAATTCAGCGTACGAACCTGGCGTCGGTGATTCTTCAGACGAAAGTATTGCGTTTGGGAAGAATAGAGTCGTTTCCGTTTCTGGATATGCCGAAAATTGCTTCAATTCGGGATGGATATCGGACTCTTTTGGAGTTGAAGGCGTTGACGAAAGCGGCTCCGGATGGGGAACTGACGCCGCTGGGACAGAAGCTGGCGCGGATTCCGGTTGATCCGAGAATTGGGCGAATGATTCTTGAAGCGATTGAATTGGCGAAAGAGTCGGAAGATGCGGAAGAAACCGAAACGGGAAAAGGCGGAAACGGGTGCGAGTCGGTAAAGGTTGCCAATAGAAAAATATCCAGGAATGAAAAGAAAAAAGGAAATTCAATTTTACGGGTTAATCCGTTGCCGGAGGTTTTGATTATCGCCGCCGCGTTGGAGATTCGGGACCCGCGCGAACGTCCGGTGGAGAAACAGGGTGAGGCGGACGCCGCGCACGCCGTATTTATGGACTCAAGGTCGGATTTTCTTTCGTTTCTGAAGCTCTGGCGTTTTTATTTTCAGTTGAAGGAGAAATTGTCCCGAAATCAGTTGATTAAGGCGTGCCGTCAGAATTTTATTTCATGGAGTCGAATGCGCGAATGGATTGACGTTTATCAGCAGTTGAGAGAGATGGTTCTGGAGTTGCTGAAAGAGTCGAAACTTCCGTCAAAACTCCTTCAAGGCGAGGTTACCGGATTTGAGACGGAAGGGGGAAGAACGTCGTCGGAAATCGTTCAGGCAAAATATGAAGCGATACATCGGGCGCTTTTGAGCGGTCTGCTCTCAAATCTTGGTCAGAAAACGCCGTTAACGCAGGAGTACGCGGTGGGAGGCGGTGGAAAATGTATTCTTTGGCCGGGAAGCGGAATACTGAAACAATCGTCTCAGGGAACGGCGCCCGTCAGGATTTCAACGGAGGCAGGAGAACGCGCCGGAGAGTACGGTAAAGAAGACGGACGAGGAAATCAGCGGGAGAAAGCCGGAAAGAAATTCTGGGGAAGAACGCTGGATTCAGAGGGAAGAATTATCGACACGCATGGAAATGTCAATCCGGAAATCAATTCTTTCAGTCGTACGGTTTCCGACGATGAGACGGAGAACGCTTCGAAGAAGAAAACGTTTCCGGAATGGGTTGTGGCCGCGGAAATGGTCGAGACTTCCAAACGTTTTCTCCGGACAAACGCAGTCGTCGACGCAAGCTGGGTAGAGCCGCTGGCTGAACATCTTGTCGTCAAATCGCATAGCGAGCCGCATTGGTCGAAACAGAATAACGACGTCATGGTTTACGAAAAAGTTTCGCTTTTCGGTTTGGTTATCGTTCCCAGACGTCGGGTTCCATATGGGCTGGTGAACAGGGAACAGGCGCGGGAAATGTTTATTCAGCAGGGACTGGTAGAGGGAAACTGGCGGTCAAACGCGGATTTTTACCGATGGAACCGCGAACTTTGGTTTGAACTTGAACAGGTTCAGGCGAAGTTGCGCCGATTCGACTATCTTCCCGGGACGTGGAAGCTCTACGAGTTTTACGATCAGAGAATTCCCAAAACGGTTTTTGATCATGCGACGTTGGAAAAGTGGCTGAAAGGTCTGGATTCCGAAACGCTGCGTTCATTGGAAATGAAAGAGGAAGATTTGACGAGCGAGTCGGTAGACCAATCTCTTTCCGAACGTTTTCCGGATACGTTCGGCGGCGAGTTTCGTTATTCCGCAAATTTGGTCGCGATGAAGAAACCGGCTAAATCCGGGACGGGAAGCGCGAATCTGGAATCGCTGGAGGGACATGACGAAAAAACGGAGCGGAACGATGATGTTGCGGTTCCCGCCAGAGAAATCCGTCTTTTTGGTCAGGTCGTTCAAACTGCAAAAGCCAGGAAGCAGGTTTCAAAGAAAGCGGAAACGAAACCCGTTGTTAGAGAGCCGTCGATAAATAAAAACACGCGTTCCGATTCGGACGACGCAGGGAAGAAAGCGGAAAACGCGGTGGAAAATACGACGGCGTCTTCTTACCAGTTTCCGCTTGAGTATCGATTTGAGCCGGGAAACGCCGCGGACGGCGCGACGATTCACGCGACGTTGGAGACGGTTCATCAGATTCAGGAACATGCTCTTGAATGGGGCGTGCCGGGATTTCTTGAAGAACGTATCGCGTATTTAATCAAAGGTTTACCGAAAGAACAGCGGCGTAAATTGATCCCCGCTCCGGATACGGCTCGGGCGATTTGCGCAAGAATTCCGTTTGGAGCTGGAAATTTCCGCGCGGTACTCGCGGCGGAATTTACTCGGATTGCGGGCGAATTAATTTGTGAAAAGGATCTTGATATCAGTAAAATTCCAGAACCGCTTCAAATGAATATTCAGGTTCGCGATTCGCAGGGAAATCTGCTTGTTCAAAGTAGAAATCTTCGAGAAGTTCTTGAAAGCGTAGGCGAACAGGCGTCGGAAAAGTTTGCGACGGTAGAGGATTCCCGTTGGACGCGGAGCGGTTTCACCTCGTGGAGTTTCGGCGATCTTCCGGTTCAGGTTCAGATTGAATCAACGCTCCTGGACGCGGCGTCCCGGGCAGGAAAGATTACTGCGTTTCCCATGTTGGTAGACGAGGGAAAAAGCGTTGGCGTTCGTCTTTCAACGTCTCTGTTTCAGGCGGAGGCCAATACCCGACGCGCCGTGATTCGTCTTTTCCGCCACTCTGCTAATCGCGAATTGCTTCGCCAGGCAAGTTGGATGCCTGGATTCAGCGAGATGAAAATTCAAGCGGATCATTTTGTGAAAACGACGAAAACTCCATTTGTCGAAACTATTTGCGATTTGATCGCGCACGTATCTCTTAATCCGGAAGGATTTCCTCGTTTGGCAGATATGCCGACGCTTCTGAATCGAGTTCCGCGTAATCAGCAGGAATACGAGCGTCTGGTGAAACTTGGAAAAGGCCGGATTCCCATCGTCGTTCAGGAACTTTCTCAGCCTCTTTCCGAGCTTTGGAAAGCGTATCATGCGGCGATTAAGGCTCTTAACGGATTGTGTACCGGCGAAATGCGCCGTCATACGGCAAACGATTTGGCCTCTCAATTAAAGTTTGGCGCATTTCAACCCAGTTCGTCTGAAAAAACACGTTTCAGGAAAGATAGCGTTTCAGAACGCGGAGGAAAAAATGGAAACGAAAAAGAAAACGAGCCGATTTTATCGCGTATTGCCGCTTATGAACCGTTTCAGCCGATAGTAGACGATCTGGACGAACAGATTCGCCGTTTAACTCCGCCGGATTTTCTGCTTCGGATTTCATGGAAGTACGTTCGTCATTTTGCACGGTATTTTCGTGGGATAGAGGCGCGGATTCAATCGCTTTCCAATACGAATTTTGGAGTTCGGACGGCATTGAGTCGCGGAATGGATCAGATTCGCGAACTGAAATACTTTCAGGACGAGTACGAACGGCTTCGTCGGGATTTTGCTCTTCGCGGAATAGAGAACGAGGAGCTTGAAGAATATCGTTGGGCAATTGAAGAGTTTCGTATTTCGCTTTTTGCGCAGAAACTTGGAACGACGACAAGTATTTCCGCCAAACGGCTGGAAAAAATGCTTAATGAATTTTAACTGGGGTGGGCGCTCCGTTCAGAATATTAAACGGCGCGGTTTGAAAAGACGCGCCGTTTTGAGTTCCCGGAGTTTATTTTGTAGTATTTCCGTGAATGGAACCATATTGTTTAGAGTAATTCTGAGGCATAGCTCCGTCGTTTGGTCCTACGGCGTTCCCGGCGACTCTTTCCTGATACGGTACGGAAGAACCGGGGAAATCTCCGGAAAGAAGCGGCTGTGAAAATTCTTCGGGATTCCGCTCATATTCGGAATAGGCGGTCAGCATTCGTTTGGCCTCATGGTGATTTGGATTCATTTCAACCGTGACCTGAAGAGCGCGTTTGGCCTCTTCTTCCATTCCGTTCATTGCGTAAATCGACGACATATTATAGTATGCGTTCGCTTCGTTTGTTACGCGGCGGAAACACATAAAGGCTTTTTCATAGTCTTTTTTCATGCCATACGCGAGTCCCAGGTTATTATTGTACTTGGGTTCCATCGGATCGATATCGACGGCTTTTTGAAGATATTTGATAGCGTCGTCTAATTTTCCCTGGCTGATATACGAGTATCCGAGGCAATTGATTGGAATGGCGGACTCCGGGGCTATTTCCATTGCTTTTCGATAGAATTCTTCAGCTTTGGCAAACTGTCCGAATCCTTCAAAGATCATTCCGAGTTGGCAGTATGGTTCGATCGTCGGTTTGAATCCTTCCGTGTTTTTATTTTCTTCGAAAATCACGAGAATTTTTTCATAGGCGCGTCGGGCGTCATGCGGTTTTCCGTTTCGTTTTGCGCTATCTGCTTCTTCGTAAAGTTTTGAGATTTCAGTATCCAGTTTGCTGAGTTTTTTTTCTTTTGCGGAGAATGGATTTGTTTTTTTATTTTTCACTCCGGAATCATTCTGACAGCCAAAGCAAAACGTCAGAAAAACGAGGAAGAGAATTCCGCCGAGATTCAAAATCGATCTCCGTTGAAATTGACTATCTTTTCCGCTCATTTTTTTCCTTTCATCGTCCTGATTTTCAGGATAAGAAGTATCGAAACGTTTCTAGCTGAAAACGTCGTTTCAGACAGGATCGTTTGTTTGGTTGATAAAATGAAACCTGATTTTCCGACGCGGATTTATTATTTAACGATCGGCTTTGTTCATTTGTTAAAATAAATTCACGCATGGAAAACTGATTGCCCGAATATTTTTCCGATACGGCGGAAACGTCTGAAAAGGAAACCCGCCGTATCGTTGAAATAAGGGGTTACTTTTTTTCCAGCATATCTACCAAAACCATTTTTCGGTTGGATTTGGTAATTCCAGGAATTATCATTTGCGGATTTTCCTTTTTTAATTCCATGAAATTTTTCTGGATTTCGGCAATAATCCGGTTTGAGTCGATATTTTCCGGAATGTATCCTTTCACAAAAATTCTATTTTGGAACTGGAAGATGGAAATATCCGAATCTTTCAGAACCTGAGTTAATTCCTTTTCAGCCTGTTGACTCCAGCGAGCTAAGAGTCGAGAGCTTTCGTCTCCTTCCTGGACCTGAATGGTGAAAGTCGTCGGTTTGATATCAGGCGAGCTGAACTCGATCTGAAGTTCAGTTTTTCCTGAAGATTTTCCGATGACCGCCAGC
>CAZWOV010000121.1:0-7762 GCA_964635645.1 uncultured Planctomycetaceae bacterium
TTTCCAGTCGGGATACGACGGACTCGACGACTGTTTCGCGAGGACGGGACGGATTCAGAAGACAAAGGCCCGATACGACTTCGTGAATGGAGCCGGAAAGCAGCGTAAGCATTCGCAAAGCGTCTTCCCGGTCCGTCGGTTTTCCAAGAATTTCTCCCTTGCAGACGGCTACCGTGTCGCAGCCGATAACGACGAGGTCTTCTTTGGGAAAACGTTCCGCGACGTTTTGGGCTTTGAGGAACGCCTCGCGGCAGACAAAATCAGACGGGGAGGAAAATTTTTTCGGGTCGAAGGCCGTTTCTACGTTTGAATCGGCAGGCAGTATCTGAAAACAGAACCCCGCGGCTTCCAGTAATGATTTTCGACGCGGAGAATTGCTTGCCAGAATGATTTTTCTATTTTGAAATGGATTCATGCGGTTTGGATATCGGGGTTAAGTTGACGGGCGTTTCCCACAGGACGGCGGAATATCCGAAAATTTTCAGTTTCCGTAATTTTGCCTTCCCTCGAGAGCGTCGCGCAGGACGTCTTTGTTTACGAATTCCAATACGCTTCCGGACGTTACGCCGCGAGCGAGCCGCGTAATGTTGACGGGATATTCGTGCAGAATTCGCGTAATATAGAAAGCGGTGGCGTCCCCCTCGATATTGGGGTTCGTAGCCATAATAATTTCTTTAATTTTGCCGGATTCAACGCGTTTTTCAAGGGCTTTAATCGTCAGGTCGTCGGGGCCGATTCCTTCCGTAGGCGAAAGCCGCCCCAAAAGGACGTGGTAGAGGCCGTGGAAAATACCGGTCTGTTCCAAAGCGACCAGATCGCGCGGTTGTTCCACTACGCAAAGCTGGGAGGCGTCGCGGCCGGCGTCGCGGCAAACGTCGCAGAGCGGCTCGACGGACAGATTGAAACAACGTTCGCAGTAGCGGATGTTGGTTTTTACTTCGCGAATGGCGTCTGCCAATCCGAGAATATCTTCGCTTTTAGCAATTAATATGTGGTATGCGAAGCGTTCCGCCGTTTTTTTCCCGACGCCGGGAAGTTTTTGAAAAAGCGTCGTCAGGTTTTTGATACTTTCGGTTAAATCTGCCATAAATTTATCTGGAATCTATTTGCCGGACGTTTTCAAAATTTATGCGAAGACCAAACGCCGTCGCGGACCAAGCCAAACGCCGTCGCAGACCGGATTTTGAATTGGGCCGGAATGTTTTGGTTCTATAATAAAAATATGAAAAACGGGAATATTAAAAATAAAAAATAAATTGGAGTTCAAAACGCTATTCAATGTTTTCAACACGCAGAATCGTGGCGTCAAAAAGCGATTCCGCGGCCTGGACTAACGGGTTCTGATACAGTTGGCGCAGTCCGGGCGAGGAGGTTTCCGATTGAGGCGGTCCTTCAACCTGTTCAACGATAAATTTCAAGGTTAACGCGGGACGTTCAAAAGCCAGCGCCAGTTGTTTTTCGAGCGTTTTTACCAGATGCGAATCTTTTTGAAATTGCTGGAGACCGAACTCGCACCGCTGCGGACAGACCACGGTCAGTTGGCGACCGTCCGCAGACCAGGAAATGTCTTTTATTTCCGCGAGACAATTTATCGATGGATTATTCTGGAAATGAGTCAGTTGTTTCAGGAAAATTTCCAGAACGCGAGCGTTGTCGGCGTCCTGGAAGTTTTGCCGACGGGATTGCTCTGAAGGCCGTTCCGTTTCGTTGGAATTGGTTTCGTTTATTTCCGTTTCGAGTTGTTGCCGACTGTTTGAGGCCTGCGCGTTCCGCTTTGAATCTGAAACAATGGGAGTCGATTCCGCCGGAGACTCCGTTGAATACGGCGCCGATTGAACATTCCGTAATGAGTTCGGGTTCAGCGCCTCCGATTCGTCTTCTTGCGTTTTGATCGATTGCGGCGCGTCGGGATTTAATTCAGGCTCGGTTTCTTTTTTTTTATTTAACGCATGATTTAGGGCCGTAGGGTTTTCCGCCAGTTCTTCCGTGAATGAACGGCGAATTTCAGGCGGAGGAGCGAGAGGCGTTTTTTCTCCATTATTTCCGCGAGACGTAAAATTGACGTCTGAAGCGTCGGCATTCAGCGCCGGGTTTTTCCGCCGGGCCATTTCTGGAAAAGGATTTTCCTGTTGAAAATAGTCCGGCGAGGAAAGACGTTCCGTTCTGTTTTCTGCGGAAGAAAACGAAGAAAAACGTTCCGGGACAGAGGCGGTAGTCGCGGGCGGCGGTTCCGACGGGGATGAAGCCGCGGACGGGAGATACGCTTTGTCCGTTCCGGTTTGCGAGATGACGTCCGATAGCGAGACCAGACTTTGGAGCGAACAGATTCTGACGAAAGCCATTTCTGCGAGGAGTCGTCCCTGCGTGCTGATTTTCATTCTCGTCAGCGTGTGGTCAACGATCTGCATGGCGGCAAGAATCAGGTCAAGGCCCATTTTTTGCGCCATTTCACGCGCTTCCTCTTCAATATCCGGCGGTAGAAATAGAAAACTTTCGCTTCCGCAGCCGGCCAGAAGGGCCATCAAGTCTCGAAGGCAGCCGAAAAGCTGTTCAAGGAACTGTCCCGGGTCCGCTCCCTGCTGAATCATCAGGTCCAACGCGCGAAGAATGCCCGCCGGTTCGTTTTTCATGATATTCCGCAGGATTTCAATCAACACGTCGTCGTTTGCGGTGCCGAGCAACTGATGAACGTTTTGAAGAGAGATATTTCCAGATGTGAACGCGAGCAGCTGTTCAAGGAGAGATTGGCCGTCCCGCATGGAACCGTTTGCGCGTCTTGCCAGAAGGCGGATCGCGTCCGGTTCGGCCGTCAATCCCTCGTCGGCGACAATTTTCTGCAACCGGTTCGCAATGTCGGACGTTCCAATTCCAGCGAAGTCAAAACGCTGACATCGAGAAAGAATCGTAATTGGAATTTTGTTGACTTCCGTCGTGCAGAAGATAAATTTTACGTGTTCCGGCGGCTCTTCAAGCGTTTTCAGCAACGCGTTAAACGCCTCGTTCGTCAACATGTGAACTTCGTCGATGATGAAAATTTTAAAACGCGACCGCACCGGTCGGACGTTCACATTCTGAATGAGAGTTCGAATCTGATCGATTCCGCGATTGGAAGCGCCGTCGATTTCAATGACGTCCAGATCTTCTCCCTGAGTAATTCCCTGACAGATTTCACAGTGATTGCAGGGCGTTGACGTCGGTCCCTCTACGCAGTTCAGCGACTTCGCGAAAATTCGCGCGGAAGAGGTTTTTCCAACCCCGCGGGCGCCTGTGAAAAGGTAGGCGTGTCCGATTCTGTTGTTCTGAATCGCGTTAGAGAGAGCTTTGGCGATATGTTCCTGCCCAATCAACTCGTCGAAACGCTGCGGACGGTAACGCCGTGCGACTACCTGGTATTCCTGCTCTGCCGCCATGGCGGAAAATCCTCCGGAATCAGTTTTTCAGAAAAAACGCGAATGACGCAATTAATGGAAATAAAAAAGGCCGGAGTTGCTTCCGACCGTAAACTCCAAATTCATTTTACCAGAAATTGACAAAAATTTCAAGCAGACGACGGTAAAAAGTTCGGATATTTTTTTAATATTTACGAAAATCAGCGTCAGATTCTCGAGTCGCCGGACAGTTTTTTGAAAAGGCCGTCGTTTCGCGGCGTTTACTGGGCAAGATATTGTTCCAGAAGAACCTTGACCTGAGTAAATTCTTTTCGCGAGGCTAATTGCGCGTATTGGGAATCTGCGGAAATGCGCTGAAAGCGTTCGTTTAACGTAATTAATTCGGCGGAAGGCTCCGCGTCGGATTCCAGAGAATTCCATTCGCTGGAGACCGGCGAATGCAGTTCAGGCGGAAGAGCCAGCCATTTTTGCCATTCCGGGGCCAGAATTTTCATGAGAGAAGCGTGCGCGGAAACAAGGTTTCGACGGAGGGCTTCTTTTTGCTGAATTGCGGAATTTTCCGCCGAATTGATTTGCGCGGGGAGGACGACGGGTGAAGAGACTGGTTCGGAATAGAGCGTCTCGTCGCGCTCGGATTCAGAAGAGGCAGCGTTTTCCGCGTAGCGTTGAGCGAGTTGGGTTAATTGCTGCGCGGGAGCGGGTATTCCATTCGCGTAGTACTTCCTTGAATTTTCATTTTCGACGTCCAGAACGCATCCGTCTACCGCGACGCCGAGAAAGAGTCCTCTTGAGCGGGAGTACGAGTAGATTTCGGAGGATAAAGTCGTATTGGTGCTGGCGGAGGCCTTGCGTCCAACGGGTCCGGCGGCGGCTGAAGCGTCCGCTCCAATCGTAAACTCTCCCTTAATTGCCTCGTGAACGCTGCGGCGCGTGCAGAAAATCAGGATGACGTCGGCCGATTGAATTCCCGCCTGAAATCCCAGACTGCCGCCCGTCAGTTTGACGAAACGCGGAGCTTCCCAAACTCCGTCGTCGTTTTTGACGACCAGAACTCCCTTTCCATGTTGCGCTCCGACGACAAATCCGCCGCGGACAAGACCTGGAAAAATCGCGATTCCTTCCGCTTTTTCAAAAAGGAAAGAAGGAATTGCTTTTCCGGGAATTTCCATAATTTCGTTCAGACATCGGCAGGATTCGTTCAAAATAGAGTCTTCCCGCCCTTCGATCGGACGAAAAAGCTGGGCCTGAAGTATGGTTGAAACCGTTGAGAGCAGAGTAAAAATGACACAAAAGCAGATTTTGGGTGATTTCTGGCGCTTCATTTCATTCCATTTCCTTTCATTGGAAACGCAGATTCATTCTGCGTCGTCGCTTTGTTTGCGTTTTCGTTTTGTTTTATCCGACGGCGCAGAGTAACCGTCGGATTCGATATTTCTTTTTTAATACGCATAAAATTCGCGTAAAGTGCGTGTTTTCCAGCTTTAAAAGCCGGAAATCTTTAATTTCTGCAAATAATCGTATTTAATTCGTTCTTCATGAGTCTGCATTGAGCGATTTTTTCAACGAGATCCTGCGGCGTGAACCAGTAATGATTCGTTGATTCAAAACCAATTCTTGAATCTTCCCGAACCAGAGCAAGGTCCATTTGGGCCAGAGATATCTCGTCGTCAAGAATTTCCAGAAGGCGTTTCTGAATATTTTTCGGCAGGGCGTTAATCTCTTTATTTCCACGGAGCGCGACCCATTCCGCCTGATTGGCCGCGCTTGCGAAATGGATTCCCGCGCAACGGGCGTAACGGCAGTCCTGAGCGCATGCCGAGCGTTTTTCTTTCGGGATATCGGGAACGAGTCTTTCAAGTAATTCGGCGCCGCGGAACATTCCTTCGGCCGTTTTGCGCATTTGTGAAATGAATACTTCGGGCGGATAACAGGCGCGCCAGGCGTCCAGGTCGTCGTACGGAATGCCGACCATCGTCGCGCGGTATCCGGTTGGTTTGGCGTAAAGCGGGTTGGCCGGTCCCATCTGCTGCGGACCAAAGTACGCGACGCCGATATGATATGGAAATTCCTGGTAACCGCGCGAGATGATTTTCCATGCTTCGCGCGCCCGCGTAGCCGCGTCCGCTCCGTATCGTTCGACGGCCAGGCGATTCAGAACTTCGTCTACCGTCGGTACGGTTTCCTGGTTGAAGGCGGCGGGCAGACCGAGGTTCGGCGAAGGATATCCTCCCAAAGACCAGCTCGACATGAGTCCCTTTACGCCGAGTAACGCCAGGTTGCGGCAATGATTCGCGGCCAACTCCAGAACAGGAACGTAGGGAACGGCCGCAAATTCCCACGTGGTTCCAAGTTGGATTTTTGCGGCGGTCTTCAGACCGGCTTCCCGCGCCAGTTTCCACTGCGCCTGCGCACGGGGACCGGGACCGACGGCGGAGAGGGAGTATTCGCCTACCGTTGAAGAAATTCCTCCGCGGACGATGGGGAGCGACCATTCGCTTACGCTCATAAGATAGATATTTTTGGGGAGATTCCGAATGATTTCCGGAGTTACCCCGTGCCCGTCCCAGCCCCAGTCCCAGACGATGACTTTTGCGTCGGGGGCGCTGCGGTGAACGCCTTCTTCGATGATGGAGTTCACTTCCGCAATGATTTCCGATGAAGAACGTCTGGAACAAACCGGGCAGGTTTCCTGAACGGCCTTTCCATGTGAAGCGCAGTTCGTGAAATTTTCAGAGGCGGTAATGGAAAAAACGCCGCCGAGGTTGGGAACTTCGCGAAAAACATACGCTAAAGAATCTCCAAGCCATTTCTGAACGGCGGGATGCGAGGCGCACGGCGCGTAAAATTCGTTTTCCCGCGCTCCCCGCATTGGACTGCGCCCGGATTTCTCAAAAAAAGACGCCGTTTCCGCGCGCGGTTCGTTCAGGTAAAGGAAGATGGAAATTCCCAGACGTCCGGCGCGTTCCACGAGACGGCGGAGGTTCTGGATTCTTTTTTCATGACCGACTCCAAATTCCGGGAACGTTTCTCCTCCTGGAGCCAAATCCCGGAGTACGATATGGAGCCAGACTCCCGTTACGCCGGCCTCGCGCAATTTTAGAAGAAGACCGTCCGGGAACGGATTTTTATTTTCGTCGGCCAGAGGGTCTCCAAAGAGCGCCGCGTAAGAGTAGACGTAATTCATGTCGAATCCGGAATGGGAAGGTTCCGCTTTCTCTTGTTCAGAAGAAAGGGACTCCGCGTTTCGCTCAGACGGTTCAACGACCTGAAATTCGTTCATGAAATCGAAACGAGGACTTTCGACTCCCTGAAACCCGGAGTATTCCGTTCCGACGGCTTCCCGCCACCGTTTGAGTCCTTCGGGATCCGGTTCTTCAAAGACGACCGGTTCGCAGGCCGGTTTCAAACGGTCGAGTTTAATGAAGAGGAAATCGTCTTCGCGCAGGTGAAACGCCAGTTCCTCCGCCGTCATGCCGGTTAAGGTCAGAAGCTGCTCGTAGGGGAGAAGGCTCTAGGATCGGCGAAGCAGCGAAATGTAGATTTGAGAAGCCGTCCACGTCGGTTTTCTGTATTCGGGAAGTCCCAAACGCCCGGCCAGATCGGCGACGCGCCGCGGATCGGTTTTCAGCGTCGCGGCCAACGTTTCGATTTCAACCAGATTCCAGTTCCGCCAGATTACCGCGCAGGTTTTGTTGGGGAACCAGGACAATTCAACGGCTTGCGGCGAGTTTCCTACGGGTAAAACGGCGTTACTTTCAGAACAGACTGCGGCGGCAACTCCCAGAAGTCCCAGAATGAACAATGCGTAAACGCGGATTAATTTGAGCGCAAATTTTGATTTCATAAAAAATTCTCCAGGAAGGCGGGTCAGTTCGGGAGCAAACATTCTCCTTTAGCGAAATATACCAAATAAAACGTGTTTTGGCAAGGTCGCGCGCCTTTTTTAAGAGAATTATTTCCAAATTTCTTTTTTTCAGAAGGAGAAGTCTTGCTTTTAGAGAAAAAGGCGTTAAAATTGCATTAGTTGGGAAGATTTCGGGGGAAAGCGTCTTTGTTTTCGTCTGAAATTGGGGGGCGTTCGTTTCGTTCGTTTGAGTTCTCAATATTGGATGAAGTTTCAAGTTCCTGCCGTATTGTTATTTTGATTGAAATTTGATTTTTGATTCAGGAGGTTTTGCCGTGAAAAAAGTTTTCCTGTTTTCTGGAATAATGCGTATTGGCGAGTTTTTTCTTTTCCGATCCTTTTTTTTCTGTCTGTTTGCCGGAGTTCTGGTTTTCTGTGCGCGAATTTATGCGGCGGAAGTTGATTTTTCGGCCGTTTCAGAACAGAACGTACGTTTGGAAAGCGCGTTTTTCTCTTTGGAGATAGGTTC
>CAZWOV010000122.1:0-7670 GCA_964635645.1 uncultured Planctomycetaceae bacterium
ACTAAACCGGAACAGGTCGATGAATTTCTCGCGCCGTATCGTAATTTGCCGGAAGAAAAGACGAGCGCCGCGTATGCGGAGTATCTGAAAAAATTTACGAGCGAAGAATTTCAGGAAATTGCTCAGGCTCTTCTCGCCGTAAAAAATACGGAAGTGAATCAAAAGGTTCTTTCGGCGATGAATGAGATTCAGAGCAATGCCGAAACGGCGGCGAATACGATTCTTAAAGCGGACGACGCGTCGGAAGAGCAGTTCAAAACGGCGTTGAATATGAAGTTTCAGCTGGCGTTGGCATATTCCAATCCGGAAGAAAAACCAACTTTGGAACAGTTGAAAGAGAAATACGCCGCGCTGAAAGATGAAATTGGAAATAGCCGATTTCCGAAATTTACGGATAGCGCGGAGTGTTACGTTCAAACCATCGCTATTCTTGAAAAAACGGAAAAGTATTTGTTGGGCGAAAGTCAGCCCGCTCCGGAAGATCTTAACGCGCTTTATCCGGAATTGAAAGTTTTGGCGGAGACAGCCGTAAAGGCGGACGCGCTTGAGGGGTTGCCGCTTGAAGTTCTGATGCAGTCGTCGCTTCTTTTCCGCGCCGAAAAAGATAAGATGAAGGAATTGCTTAATCTGTTGGCTCATGGACTTGAGGGCAAGACGGACGAAGATTCCAAAATGTTGCTCAGTTCGCTGAAAATGCAGATTGCGATGATCGACAATCCGGATATGGCGCGGCAAATGCAGAATTCGCAGGCGGCGCAGCCTCAGCAGGAACTGACGGCGGAGCAGATTGCCGAAGCTAAGACGAAGCTTGAAAGTTATGTCAACCTTCCGGAAGAGAAAACAGCCGCGTCGCTTGAAGCGTATGTGAAGTCGATTGATTCTTCGGAATTTCAGGAAATTGTTTCGCCTCTTTTCCAGATAAACGACGAAGAGCTTCAAAAATGGCTCACGGAAACGATGAATAAGGTGAACGATTCCCTTAAAGACGCATTGAAATTGATCTGTTTGTCGCAGGACGCGTCGGAAGAGCAGTTTAAAGAAGCGCTTCAATTTCGTCTGGATGTGATGCGCGCGGATAAAGTACGTAGGAATACGGATCCGGATTATGCGGCATTGTCGGAAGAAGTCAAAGCGAGTCGTTTTCCGTCGTTTGTTTCTCTTGTGCAATTAGAGGCGTCGACGGCGGAACTAATGAACGACGCAAACGCGATGTTTGCGTCTGGCGACGAACCGAATTCTGAACAGAAAGACGAACTGTTTAAGAAATTCTCGGCGTATCTGGATGACGTTTTGAACGCAGACGCTCTTAGCGGTCCGCAACTTCAGGTCACGATGCAGGTTTCCAGTATTTTCGCGGACGACAATGTGAAAATGAAACAATTCTGCGAAAAGATGGCAAAAGGACTGGAAGGAAAAGATGACCCGCAGTTGAAACAGTTGCTGGAAATGTTCCAGAAACGTCTTGAAGAGATTGAATTTCTGAGCAAACCTATGGAATTTACTGCTCCGGAAGGAACAGAGCTGGACGAACTCAAAAAAATAGCGACGCAGAAGATGGAAATCATCATGCGGTCTATGCGCGGCGGAGTTCCAGAGGAAAAACTGGCTGAATTCAAGGTTGCGGTTGAAAAATTTGGCAACGAGAAACTCACGGCGTACATTACGTGGCAGATTGATCTTATTCATCTGATTCCGACTCTTTCCGCTTCGGACTTCAAACTTGATGAATTTAACAAGAAATATCTTGACTGCGTCAAAGTCGGCGTTGAGAAAGACCTTTTTAACATTAATTGTCTTCAGATGTGTCTGCAAATGGCGGAATTTGCGTCTCGTGCGCCTGGAATGACGGATTCTCCGGAAAATAAAGCGCTTCTTCAGGAAATGTTTGAATCTCTTCTTCCTGTGTGCGATAAAGTTTCCGCTCCGGAAACAGAGCGGTTCCGTCAAATAATTGGGGAAAAGATTGAAGAAATGAAGAAGCCCGTTGAGGTTTCTCCGGAAGATTCCGGTCTGACTTCGCCTTTGACTCCGCCGCCGACCGCGGTTGAAAATGTCAACGCGGAAAAACTTCCTGAGAATATTCAGCTTGAAGAGTCCGCGGTTGATCAGATTTCCCCAGCGAATGCGGAAGAACCTGCGAAAACAGAGGAATCCACGACTTCGGCAGAATCTACTTCTACTGTTGAAGATGAAAAAGAAGCGGCGGATGAGAAAGAAGTGCCGAAAGCCGAGTCTTCTGTTTCAATTCAGAGCGTTCCGGCGGAAGTTGAGATTCCCGCTTCGATTCTTAAATTAATTTCTCCTTCGGAAAACGCGACGACGGAACAGCTTGCGTCTTTTTTGGGAGATCTTTCAGAAGAAACGATAGAAGAACTTGGAATGCAGCTCCGCGGCATGCAGAATATGGAACTGTATTCCGTTGTTTTTAATAAATTGACGGAAAATCAGGTAGCGGCGGCTGACGTGATTTTGAAAGCGAACGACGCCTCCAAAGAAATGGTCGCGCTGGCTCTCAGTACGAAAATCAGATCTTTTTTGATGAATGCGCAGAATGTCGGCAACGCGATGGAGAATGTTCTGAATTCGTTGAAAGAATTGAAGGAAACCATTGCCAATAGCCGATTTCCCGAATTGATTAAGACGATCGATTTGACCATTGAAGCCGCCGAATTCAATCAAAAGGCAAAAAGTCTTGAAGTTGCAGAGATTTTGAAACAGGCGAAAGAGCTTGTTCCGCGGATTATTGAAAACTGTTCTCAACAGGACGCGCCCGTTGCGATTCTTTGGGAAACGATGGAATTATTTGCGCAAGACCAGGAGAAAGAACTGGAATTCTGCGAATTGTTCCAGAAAGCAATGGCGGGCGACGGCGCCGATAAATGGAATGGAATTCTTCCTGCATTGAATGCAAATATCGGTCGGCTGAAAATCGCTCTTTATCCAGTGGAATTTAAGGTTGAAGCCGGAGCAACGCAGGAGGATTTGAAGAAACAGGTTGACGAAACGGTTCAGCAGATTACTGAATCCATCCAGGGCGAAGAGTTAGCTGGGAAATTGAAGGAATTGAAAGCCGCGGTAGAGAAACTGGAAAACAAAGAACTTGCCGCTTATGTTGAATGGTACGTTGAGTTGAATGGATTTTTCCAGAATATCCTGGAAAAGTTTGAAGATGAAAATTTTGACCAGAATTCGATTTTGACGGATCTGAACCGGATGGCCGACGATGCGGAGAAAATTAATGTTACTGAAAACAGTTTCATGAATCTTCTTCAGATTTCAGCGTCGGTACTTAATGTTGCGGACGTTAATCAGGAAGAAAAAACGTCGTATGCGAAAAAACTCCAGAGACTTGCTGAAAAGTATGAATCTGAACAGATGAAGCTGATTCTGCCTGCAATTGAGCAGTGGATTGCTTCATTGGAAAAAGTTGAAGACGAATCGGAGAAAGAAGCGGACGATACGAATGAAGATGAAAATCTTTCGGAAGACCAGGTTTCGGAAAACGAATCGGCTCCGGATATTGCGTCGATGAAAGAAGAACTGGAGACGGCGGCGAAGCCGTATCTGGAACTTCCGACGGCGGCGACGGTAGAAAAGATGGAAGATTTCATTGATTCTTTCCAGGGGCCTCAGTTTGAAATGCTGGTTACCGCGATGCAGCAGTTTCCGGAACCGGGATACGCGCAGACCGTTTTTGAAACAATGGTTCAGAATCTCGAAAACGCAGTGAATTTCATTCTGGAATCGGAAGACGCTACGCCGGAACAGTTGAAACTGGCGTTGAGCCGTAAACTTAATGGAATCAATACGGAGGAAGAGCTTCTTGAGCTGAAAAAGAAAATTGCGGAAAAAAATGTTCCCAATTTGACAGAAATTATCGACTGCTACGTCAAGGCGCTTCAATTGCGTGATTTTGCACGAGGAAAAATGGAAGCGGGAGACGTTTCCATTGAGACGGCAAACGAGATCATGAAAAAATCCCGTGAATTGCTTGCGGCCGCTCAGACTGCCGAATGTCTTGACGGCGGACCGTTGCGCGTACTTTTCATGATGAGCGAAGTATTGCCGACGGCAGAGCAGAAATTGGAGATTCTTAAAGCTCTGAAAACGGCAATGGAGACGTTAGGGACTGACGACGGCAAACAGCTGGCCGAACTTTTCGGAACGAGAATTCAGGAAATTGAAAACGCGCAGAAACCTGCGGAATTTAAAGTTCCGGAAGGAACGCTTACTACGGACGAACTGAAAGCGGCGGCTCATGACCAGATTCAGAAAGTCATGGAACAGACGGATGCGGACGTTTCTTTAAAACTTGTCGAATTTCTGGAATCCGTTAAAAAAATCGAGAATGCGGAACTGACGGCCAGCGTGGAATGGGAAGTAAATCTTTTCACGTTCTTTATGGGACTGTCTTCCGTTCAGCCGCGCCCAGAGCCGGAAGAGCTGGTTGTGAAAATGACGGAGATAGTTGAAAAAGGAATCGAGGCGAAAGCGTTTCAGCCGGATACGCTTCAATTTCTAGCTCAAATCGGAATGTCCATGGCGAGTTCGGTTGAAGGGGAAAACGGCGGCAAATTGCTCAATGTCCTGAAAGCCGCTTTGAAAACCAGCGATGAAGAATGGGGTGGCAATGCGCTTGCGGCGATTGAAGGCGCTTTGGCGCAACTGGAATTACCCGGTAAACCTTTGGAGCTGGAGGCGGAAGACCTTGACGGAAACCCTGTCAAAATTCAGGATTTTGTTGGAAAAACGGTTCTTGTCGACGTTTGGGCAACCTGGTGCGGTCCATGCGTAGAAGAGATTCCGAATATCCGCCGCGCGTACGACGCGTATCATGAGGCGGGTTTTGAAGTGATTGGTTTAAGCGTTGACGACGATTTGGACGAGCTGAAACAATTTCTGGCGGAAAACGCTGTTCCATGGAAGATCGTTACGCAAAAGAGCATGGAAAACATTGTGGAATTTAGCGAGAAGTATGGAATCATTGGAATTCCCGCAATGTTTCTTGTTGGCGCGGATGGTAAGGTCGTTACCGTTAAAGCTCGCGGACGGTTGATGGAATTGTTGGCTGAAATATATCCGGACGTAAAAGTGGAAGATATTCCAGAAAATATCGACCTGGAAACAGAGTTGAACACTTTGAGCGAGGAATTGAAAACGGATGACGCGGAGAACGCGGTTCCTTCCGAGTCCATGTCCGCGGTGGCAAGCGTTTCGACCGCGCAGTCCATGTCCGATACCGAGGAGTCTGCGCCGCTGTTTAAGGCGAATGCCGACGCGCCGTTCAGCGAATTGAAAAATCAGGTTTTCAAGCAAATGATGGGAGCTTTGGAAAAGAATCCTTCCGAACGGGAAGAAATTTTCCAGAAGTTTCTTGGATCGGTAGAAGATTTTGGAAATGTCAGATTGACTGCCGTTGCGAAGTGGAACGTGTGTTTTGTGAATTTCTTTGCGGCTAATTCCCACGAAATGTCCGCGAGCGATATCGCGGTGAAACTTACGAATTTGATTCGTCAGGGAACGGATGCGGATGCTTTTATTTCAGAAACGCTGATGGCGGCCTGTCAGGCGTCGATTCGTCTTTTAAATGCGTTAAATGAAAAAGAAGTTTCCGATCTGGTCGACGCTCTTCAGGCGGCGTTGGCCGACAGTTCGTACCCATGGGCGTCGCAGTTTCAAACGATACTTAAAGGAAAGCTTGTTCAGTTTCAACTTCCTGGCAAAGAGTTGAAATTGGAAGCCAAAACTCTTGATGAAAAACCTGTCAAAATTCAGGATTTTCTTGGGAAAACCGTTCTGATTGACGTTTGGGCGACCTGGTGCGGGCCATGCGTTCGAGAAATTCCGAATATGCGCAAGGCGTACGAGGCGTTTCACGACGCCGGTTTTGAAATTATCGGTCTGAGCGTAGATAATGATCTTGATAAACTTAAGGAGTTTCAGGAAAAAGAATCTTTGCCATGGATCGTAGCGACGCAAAACGGAGTGAACGACGAGATGGAATCGTTTAGCTCCATGTACGGTATTACTGGAATTCCAACGATGTTTCTTGTCGGCGCGGATGGAAAAGTAATTACGACAAGAGCTCGCGGCCGCTTAATGGAACTTTTGGGTGAAATTTATCCGGAAGCCGCCGCGAAGGCTGCAGAGAAAGAAAAAAAGATGATGAAGGAACTGGAAGATTCGTTGAAACTGGACGATCCTTCCATTAATTCTGAATCAACGAGCGCGACGGCGGACGTTGCTCCAACGATACTCGACGTTTACTCAAAGTTGCCGGACGACCTTGGTCACGATTCCCTTTGCGAATTTATTCGTTCTTACGATCGATGTTCTTACGAAATCCAAACGGTTTTGCAGGGGATGGATGAAACGGTCGCGTTCCGAAAATTTGGAGAGATTATGAACGTTCGTTCTCAGGCGGCCGATTTGTTGATTAAAGACGCGAATTCCGGAAAGGAAGATCTGAAGCTGGCGGTTGAAACGAAGACGAGCGTTATTTTTTTCCAGACGCAGCAGACGCAGGACGTTAAGGCGGCGGACGCCGCTTTCGATGCGTTGATAAAGGCTCTTGAAGCGAAAAATGCTCTTGAAGCGGTTGTTCAGGCTAAAACGGCGCAGCTTTTAGGCGCCTCGCAGTTTATCAATCGAATGCCGGGCGAAGCGGAGATGGAGACGGCGTTGGATAAAATTGTGGAAATCAGTGAGATTGCTCAAAAGGTTCGGGCGATGAACGGCGATTTGATGGGGCGATTCATGCAGATGATTGTTTTCGCAAACGACGTCGGCGTTTCTTCGGAAAAGATCGAGAAGGCCTGTTCCGCTTTACGCGAATCGGTGTTGGCTACCGACGACCCGCAGCTTATCAATACCGCGGATTTTATTTCGGGTATGGCAAGACGCGCGATGCTCAAAGGCAAAACGATGGAACTGGTCGGCGCGACGTTGGACGGTAAAGAGGTTGATAGTCAGAAAGACTATGCAGGAAAAGTCGTCCTTGTCGATTTTTGGGCAACCTGGTGTAATCCGTGCGTGATGGAATTAACGAATCTTGAACGTCAATACTATGCGAAATATCATGAAAAGGGATTTGAGATTCTTGGATTCAGTATCGATATGGATCGTAATCAGCTGACGTCGTTTCTTGAACGTAGAAAATTGCCATGGCAGACAATTTTGCAAAAGGATAACGCTAAAGATTGCGAAGAACCGGTTTATTACTATGGAATTCAGGCGATTCCGTGTTTGATTCTTGTTGGACCGGACGGAAAAGTTATTCGTGAGATTCCAACGATGCGGCGCGATGAAGTATTGACGGAGGAACTGCGGAAAATCTATGGCGAATGATTGACGATTGAATAAGAGCGTTTGGCTGAAAACAGAATGAAGTCAAACGCTCTTTTTATGGAAACTGCGAATGAATAGATCGTTTGAGATTTTGTATCTGAAGAGTATTTGACGTCAGGGGTAATCTATGGTTGCCATGCAAATAGCGATTTTACCAGCGCTTCTTCTTCTGATTTATGTTTATCGATGCGATGTATACCAGAACGAGCCGTTGTGGTTGTTGATGAAAGTTTTTTTTTACGGTTTTTTCGTAGTTTCTGTCGGAGCGATCTTTTTGGAATTTGTTCTGTCATGGCTTGGAGCGCGTATCATTGGTTCGGAGA
>CAZWOV010000123.1:0-7666 GCA_964635645.1 uncultured Planctomycetaceae bacterium
CGGGGATTGCGCGAATGTGCCGGACGATCAACTGGCCGACGAGATTCAAAAATGGGTGACGAACGCCAACACGAACGTAATCGATATCGAACATTCCCGAATGACCCCGGAACTGGCGAAAGAACTGAAACGACGCGGAATATTCATTATGGTCTGGACCGTCCAGCATGATCCCGTGCGCCTTGCCGAACTTTATGGAATGGGAGTAGACAGCATTACGACCGATTATCCGGACGAAGCGCTCGACGCGCTCAAAACGCTCTCCGAAAAACGCTGAAATATACTCCGTTTCAACGCCGGAAAACGAATCGGAAAACGAATCAAAAACGAATCGGGTTCCGGCCTTCCGCTCCATTCCCTCCCAGCGTTTTCATCGCGCACATTCCTTTCAGGAGTTTCAAAATGCAAACGATTTTTTTAATGATTTCCCTCTGCTTTTTAAACGTTGCCGGCCCCCAGGCTCCGCAAGGTCTTCTGACGGATCTGCTCGCAGATACCGAGACGGTCTTTGAGGACGGTTTTCCGGTAAAAATCACGCTTGAAACAATCGATCCGGACAAAAATCAGTGGGCTGAAATCAGAACGCTGAATCCTTCCTTCAGCTGGATCGTCTGCGATTCGCGAGAAAATGTCCGTCAAAGCGCCTGGCAGATTCAGGTCTCGTCGCAAAAATCCATGGAACCTCTTCTTTACGATTCAGGAATGGTCGAAAATGAAAATTCCTCGTCGGTTTTTCTGCCAAACAGTGAAAACATTTTCTCTGAAAACACGGTCTACTACTGGCGATGCCGCACATGGAATCAGACGGACGAAACCCCTGGACCAAAACTTTCTCCATGGTCGGCCCCTAAGGGATTTCGAACCGGAAAAAACGTTAAGGAAGGCGAAACGAGCCGTTACCCGATTCGATTAGCGCGCGAATCGCCCGTCCTTTCTAAAACGCGCGGAGAAAAAGTAACTTTCTTTGATTTCGGAAAAGCGGCTTTCGGACAAATTTCTCTGAAAGTTGAAGCTAAAAAAGACGGATTGATCCGCGTCCGAGTCGGAGAGCGCGTTAAAGACGGAACGGTAGACCGAAATCCAGCCGGAACCACTCGTTTCTGGGAATACCAAGTACCGGTTAAGTCTGGATCTCACGAATACGTCGTTGAAACCAGAAAAGACAAACGAAATACTTCCGGCGCGGCTTTCCTTATGCCGGAATACGTCGGCGAGGTCATGCCCTTCCGTTACGCCGAGGTCGAAGAAGGCGAAACGTCGATCAAACTCCTGTCGATCGAGCGTCGCGCCGCCTACTATCATTTTGACGACGACGCGGCAAAATTTAAATCTTCCGACCAAACGCTAAACGCCGTTTGGGATTTTTGCCGTTATTCAATCAAAGCGACCAGCTTTCTCGGAATCTATGTCGACGGCGATCGGGAACGTATCCCATACGAAGGAGACGCTCTTTTGAATCAGCTCTCTCACTACGGCGTAGACCGGGAATATTCCATGGCGCGTTATTCATGGGAATATCTGATTTTTCATCCGACATGGCCGACGGAATGGAACCTTCAATGCTGTCAGATGGCCTGGTACGACTATCTCTATACCGGCGACTCGCGCGGAATCGAACGTTTTTACGACGAACTGAAAATCAAATCTCTCATTGATCTGGCTGAACCAAACGGTTTGATCAGTACGAAACTGGGGAAAGTTACGCCGGAAACCCTTCAAAAACTCCATATTCAATCAGGACCGCAATTCCGCGATATCGTAGACTGGCCGCATAAAGGACTGGCGGGAAATGAAAATGCAGAAAGCGGCGAAACGGACGGCTTTGTTTTTCAGAATTTCAATTCAGTCGTGAACGCCTATCATTTCTTTGCCTTAAATTCAATGCTCCGTTTTGCGCAATGCCTGGGAAAAACGGAAGACGAAACGTTTTTCCGAAAAAGAATTGAAACGTTTCGCCAAGCCTATCAAAATGTCTTCTTCGATCCGAATCGCGGCGTTTATCTGGACGGCGAATCCACGAAACACGCCTCGCTTCACGCAAACGTCTTCCCCCTGGCGTTCGGTCTGGTTCCTCCGGAACGGCGGGAGCGCGTAGCCGATTTCATCAAAAATCGCGGGATGCGGTGCAGCGTCTACGGCGCGCAGTTTCTCCTCGAGGCCGTTTTTAATGGAAACGACGGAGCGTACGGACTGGAACGCATGACCGCCGACGATCTCCGCAGCTGGGTAAATATGATGAGAGTCGGATCGACGATTTCGCTGGAAGCGTGGGACGACCGGTACAAACCAAATCAGGACTGGAATCACGCCTGGGGAGCGGCGCCCGCTAATATCATACCGCGAAAGCTTGTCGGAGTCGAACCGCTGGAACCCGGATGTTCCAAAATTAGAATTAAACCTCAACCGGCTACGCTCGACTTTTTCACCGCCTCCGTCCCGACGATTCGCGGAACCGTCGGCGTCGATTGGAATAAAAATCGACTGAAAATCTTCATTCCCGCGAATATGACGGCAGAAGTCCACGTTCCCGCGCCTTCGACCGACGCTACGCTTCCTGACGCTACGCTTAAGCTGAACGGCAAACCGGTAAAAACAGTTTTGGAAAACGGTTTTCGCGTCCTGAAAGAAATCGGGTCCGGCGAATGGACCATTGAAATATGAACGCGCCTCGCAATTAAAAAATTTTCACATTTTCACGTTCTTTCCAGAATATTGAAGTTTGAAACAAAAGATAACCGAAAATGAAACGGGTAATTTTCGGTTCAATCATCCTGAATATCCGGAGTCCATTTATGAAAAATCTTTTGAAACAGACGATCGTCCTTCTCCTGCTCCTGATAGCGGGCTTTATTCTGACAAAATACTATTCAGCCGTCAATACCGCGCAAATAAAACAACTTGGAGAATTAAAAACCCAAAACGCCCTTCTTCAGAAAGAAAAGGAAAATCTTGCGGCAGTAAATAACGAGCTGGTTCAGACAAACAAAGAACTGAATATCGAAAACGCGCAGTTGGAACTGGCTAATCGTTACCTGAAAACTGACTACAGAACAGCAAGAATTGAAGTTCTGGAGCAAAATCACGATCCCGAAAATCCTCTGAAAATCACAGAAACAAAAATTCGTTTTACTGAATTTAACCCGGAAACCGGAAGCATCGCGGTTCGACCGGTTGAATTTACGGTCGGCGGCGACATGATTTACGTGGACGCTCTCATCGTCAAATTTTCCGATATTTTTGTTGAAACCGGAGACGCTCTTAAAAATCGTTCGATCGTTTCTTTCCAGCGTATTTTTGGCGAAAATCAGGCTCCGTCCTCCGGATTCCGAATCGACGCGGAATACCAGATCCCCTCGATTTACCAAAGCGGAAACAAAAATGAAAAAGCATCCGAACTGGAAAAACAGATCTGGAAGAATTTCTGGGCGATCTCAAACGATCCTGAACGTCAGAAAGAACTGGGAATACGCGCGATTCACGGAGAAGCTCCCGCGCAGCGTCTTGAACCCGGAAGAATTTACTATCTGGAACTTCGGGCAAACGGAGGACTTTCCTTCCGCGTTGAATAAAAACCCGTCCCGCTACGCAAAAAACGTTCCGGAAAGTTGCTGGAAAGCCCCTGAAAGTCGTCCGAAAACAGGATGAAGGGCCAACGTTTATTCGACAATATCCCCTTCAAGCATAATCTGTCCAGCGTAATACCCTACTCCTTCGTAAAATTCCGGTTTTACGGCGGGGTCCCTCTGTTTTTCCGGAACAACGGAATCCAATTCGACAATTACCTCATGAACTTTTTCCGGGTCGCAGTCCGTCGCTACCGGAAAAGCGAAAAGACGCGACCACCAATAAGGATGAACGCGCGGAAAAACGCCTTTTTCGACGCCGTCGACCGTTACGCGAACCTGCCCGCCGTTCGTAGACGGAATATCGTAGATTTTAGCATGGGAACCGCGAAATTTAAATTCGATTCGACTCCCCGGCGCGTTCGTAACCCAAACCTGGTCCAGCCATCCGGCATACCAGCCGTAACGTTCATTCGGATTCAGAATACGCCATTCACCTTTAAGCATTGAGGGCGTTATCGGAACCATCTTCACATTTTCAAAATTACCGGCGATAAAGGTTCGACCCAGTTTCTGCGAATGCTCAAACGGTTGAGTATCTCTCATTGACTCAAACGCGCGGATCACATCCTGAACATAAAGAGCGGAACCTTCGGCTATGGGATGAACCGCGTCCTTCGAAAAAAGAACGACCCCTTCCGGCGCACTTTCTCCTTTAAAAATAAGTTTGCCTTCATCCAATAATTTCACGACGCGAGGCCCGAAATTGACAGAAGGAATCCCGTAGAAATCGGCAATCTGTTCCATTGCGTTGACCGTAACCGGACACTCGCCGTTTCGATATCCGTCGATCATTCCGCTCGTAATCGTGTAGCAGAAAACAATATCCGTCTCCGGATTTGCTTTCCACGTTTTGCGAATAATCCCTTCAAACTGTTTCCAAATGGCTTCCGGAGAATATCCGCCGTCGTTGACCGCAAACTCAACCAGAAGAAGGTCGGGCTTATGTTTCAAAACGTCGCGCTCCATTCGATAAACGCCAATCTCGCTTCCCGTCGCGCCAATCGCGGCATGAATCTCAAAGATTCTGGCGTTCGGCCAGATTCTGGCAATCGCGGCGGTCGTCTGAGGGCGCCAGCCGTCGCGAGTCTCCGTAATGGAACCGCCCAGATACGCAATTCGAACTTCTTCTCCCCTCTTAAGCTTCGCCATGGTATTTCCTATTCCATCGCGAACGACAAACTCTTCCGCCTTTCGCATCTGAAAAACCGGCGTCTGCGCCTCTGAAATTTCCCAAAGAAACAGCGTTGAAAATAAAAAGGCCAGAAAAAATATCTTTTTAAACATAAGAAATCCTTTCGACGGAGGGAAAATCTGTTCCGGGAAAACGCGGTTAGTTCCCGAGGAGCCGCACAGACAATCAGCGAAAACTGCGCGGCGAAATATTTATCCATTCATTGCTTCAAGAGCCAAAGAACTCCAGGATTCACAGCGTTCCAAATCTTTCATCAGCTCCGACGCAGGAAAGAAACCGGTTTCAAGAACATCGCTTTCATTCGGATAAACTTTCGGCTCCGCAACGTCTATCACATGAACGACGCCAAGATGAACCTTACCCACTTCCGTTTCGTCGTCATTAATCAGGCCGACGATAGACTCGCGCAGTATTTCCGTTTCAATCCGAACCTCTTCCGATCGCTCGCGCAGCATTCCAGTACGATAGACGTCCGAATTATTTTCAGCACCCTCGCAGTCTTCTTCAGAAAGATGTCCGCCGACTCCGATACTGTGTTTAAGATGAAGGCGGCCTTCGCCCATCCCTTTACCGCGAGTATATCGAAAGAAACATGTTTCGCCTTTCTCATTAACCCAACGGAAGAGCATATACGGGATAAGCTGTTTAAATGACGGATCCGTTTCCACTTCGCTCCGCGGACGAAAACTGACGACAGAAGCGTCGAGAATCTTCGGAATAAACTTTTCCACTTCTGACGAGAATCCCTGAAACCATCCGAGCTGATGAAAATACCTGGTTGGAATAACCAGCACGCGTTCGTCTGACATGAAATACGTTCCTTTTATTCGTTCCTAATCGGGATAAAGGTAAAAAGCAAATCAAAAACAGCCGCGAATTCGACCGGACGTAAAATCCGGCGTTTACGTCCGAAACCTATCGATAATTTCTCAAACATTTTCCGACGCGCGACCTCCGGCGCAGAAAAAAACTCTTAAGAATCCACGTCTAAAGAATCAACATGGAATCCCCGTAACTGTAGAAGCGATATTCTCTTTCAATCGCTTCCTGGTACGCGCGTTTGAGAAGTTCGTCTCCGCCGAAAGTTCGAACAAGGACCAAAAGCGTCGATTTCGGAAGATGAAAATTCGTCATCAGAACATCTACCGCATGGAACCGGTACGGAGGCCGAATGAAAAGATCAATATTTCCAGAAAACGGTTTCAAATTATCAGATCCCTCCAAAACGCGCACGGAAGTCGTTCCAACAGCGACAATTCTTCCTCCGTTGGCCCGACGCTCGCGCAGAACGCGCGACGTTTCCTCCGTCAGACGTCCCCATTCCCGGTGCATTTTATGTTCGGAAAGATTATTCGCCGAAATCGGGCGAAACGTCCCAAGACCAACATGAAGCGTAACAAACTCTTTGCGAACTCCCTTTGCTTCGATTTGTTCAAGCAACTCTTTCGTAAAATGCAAACCCGCGGTTGGAGCCGCGACCGCGCCGGGTTGCGACGCGTAAACCGTCTGATAGTTCTCAACGTCGCGCTCATCCGAAACGCCTTTTCGAATGTACGGCGGAATCGGGACGCTGCCAACCTCCTGAAGAATATCCCAACATGCGTCGCCGGTCGGAACGCCGTCGATAAGAGGCAAACAACTCCACGAACCGTCCTCCGCAAGTTTTTTCTCCATCAAAAGCCGAACGTACGGTCTGGAATAGGCGTCCACCAACGTAACCTGTTCCCCAGGCTGCAATTTACCGCGGGTTGTTCCCAAAATATGCCAACGCTGAAATTCGCGCGGATATTTATTAAAGTGAAACCCTTCCCCCGTCAGCTCTTCCTCCGGCGCCGGCTCAAGAAAAAGACCTTCCCACATTCCGCCGGTAAGCGTCCGCATACCGCGCAGTCGAGCGGGAACTACCTTCGTATCGTTCAGGACAAGAGAATCTTTCGACGTAAGAAAATCCGGCAGATCCCGCACATGCCGATGATAGATAGACTGCGTTTTACGATCCACAACCAAAAGACGCGCATCCGTCCGATTTGCCATGGGCCGCGACGCGATAAGGCGTTCCGGAAGCGCGTAATCATAGCGCTCAATTGAGTTAAGATCATTCATATTCATTGACTCTATCTGCTTTCATTCTGAAACAGAAATAAAAAACGTCGGAAAATCACAAACCGCCCGTCAAAACCGCGATACCTCATTTTTCAGAAATCTCAGATTCAAAAACGCCGTTAACGGAATACCGCGTTTGTCTTCCAAATTTCATTTGAATTCCAAGAACATCCGGAGCCAACCGCAAGCCTTCGACTCTGAATTTACCGAAACAAATGGAAAACCGTTTCAATACTCTCAGCGTTGCTCAAAACCGATGTTTAAAATCACGCGCATGAAATCCGCGCAAGCCGGAGACCAAAACGGCTCTCTTCCCCATGAAAGACAACGGCGCGCCGAAATCAAACGATTCAGTGCGCCAATGGAATTACTTACTCCGGTTTTTTACGAAGTTGAAGCCATTCGGCATGAAAAGCCTGCTCAATCGGTTCGTCAATACGCTTAAACGTATGCGCTCCGAAATAGTCGCGCTGGGCCTGAATCAGATTCGCAGACAAACGTTCGCTTCGATATCCGTCGTAGTATGAAAGAGCGCCGGAAATTGCCGGACACGGAATTCCATATTCAACCGCCGTCTTCACCACGTTGCGCCAAGCGTCCTGAGCGCCGGTAACCTCCGCTTTGAAGTAATCGTCCAGCAACAGATTCTCAAGCTGCGGATTTTTGTCAAAAGCGTCCTTGATTCTCTGCAGGAAGACCGCGCGGATGATACAGCCGCCACGCCAGAGAAGAGCGATCGGACCGT
>CAZWOV010000124.1:0-7608 GCA_964635645.1 uncultured Planctomycetaceae bacterium
CGGAAGGAAACGACAGAATTCTTCTGGGGAAACAGACGGAATTGCTTATTACTGTGTCGAATCCGGGAACCGGCGTAACGCGGAATGTTGTTTTGAGCGAGACCGTTCCGCCGGAGCTTCAATTTGAAGGCGGCGCAGAGTTGCTTTATCAGGTTGGCGACCTTCAGCCGGGCGAATCCAAAACGACCAAACTTCCTCTTACGGCTGTTCGTCCCGGAAAATTTGCGAATAAGGTTGTCGCGCGGTCTGAACCGAATCTTCAGGCGGAGAGCGCGTTTGAGATGGAAGTAACGGCGCCGTCGCTCGATTTGAAACTTTCAGGTCCAACCAAACGTTTTTTGGATAAAGAGGGCGCCTATTCTCTGATTCTGAAAAATACCGGAACTGCCGCGGCGAAAAATGTTGAGATGAATATTTCTGTTCCGGCGGGATGGAAGTTTGAACGCGCGAATAATTTGGGAACGTTTCTTTCGGAAGACCGTTTGACAATATGGAAACTTGAGGAGTTGGGAGCGAATGAAACCGCCGAAGCGGAAGTCGTTTTCATTCCGACCGAGATAGGAACGGTTTCTTTGCAGTGTGAAGCTGCGGCGGATATCTGCCAGGGAGCGAACGATTCGAAGACCGTTTCGGTTGAAGGTATTGCGGCTTTAATGTTTCAGGTTGTGGATTCCAACGACCCGATTCAGGTTGGCGAGAAGACGGTTTATTCCGTAGAGGTCGTAAATCAGGGATCCAAGCAGGCTGAAAATGTTCAGATTGTCGTCGACGTGCCTTCAGGACTTCAGTTGGCGGAAGGCTGCGAGGATTGTCGTGCGTTTGAAACGTCGAATGGAAAACAACTCGTTTTTGAAAAGATTCCGACGCTTGCTCCCAAAACAAAGAAGGTCTACCGTTTCACTTTACGCGGAGCGTCCAGCGGAGATCAAAGGGTGACCGTTCGGCTTTCCAGCCGCGAATTTCCAACGCCGATTGTGAAAGAAGAAAGTACGAGGGTTTTTTCGGAGTGAGTTTGTCGTCTCTGTTTGGAAGTATTCGGAAATTTTAAATGAAATCTCGTTCAAATTTAAAACAACAGACGGAGAGTCATGCGTTGCCCCGGAAGGACGATGAAATTTCAGGGCGGATCGCAGATTGGGAATGGCTTCTTTCTTTTGAGGGAGAAAGCGTTCTTCGGACTCTTCAAAAACAGGGAATTTCCGATGAATTAAAGCGGGTGGTTTTTTTACGTGAAAAACTGGGGCTTACGCCTGTTCGGGCGGCGTTGGCAGCCGAACAGCTTAAACTGCGCGAACGCGGTAGAGAAAAATTTGGCGATTGGGCAGAAAAAATGTTTTTCACTCCCGTTGGACTGGAACAGTCGACGGACCGTTGGATTGCAGAATATAAAGCGCGGCGTTTTCCCGCGGGTTTGCCAATTGTCGACGTTTGCTGCGGAGTCGGAGGAGACCTGATTGCCTGCGGAGAGGGACGGAAAGTTTTAGGCGTGGATCTTAACCCTCTTACCGCGATGATTGCCAGGTCGAATTTGCGTCGGATATCCGGAGAATACGATAAAATTTCATCGCAAACGGCATGTTCGCAGAATTCGGGGCCCGAGAACGCGGATTCTTCTGGACGAACTTTCTTCATGCAGGAAAATCCTGGAAATTCAGAAGGCGGAATGGGACGGAACGTTTCGCTTTCCTCTTCTTCCCTTTCTTCTTCAATGAACTTTTCAACGCGGACTGATTCCGACGTCGTCGCTATTTCTGCTGAAGAATTTGCGGCGCGGTATTTGCCGGAAGAGTTTCCCTGTCTGCATATTGATCCGGACCGCCGCGGCGAAGGAGTTCGGGTAAGTCAGATGACGTGGTTTGAACCGGGCCAGGAGACGGTGGAATTACTGCTTAAAGGACGAGTAGCCGCGGCGGTGAAGTTGGCGCCGGGGACAAAAGTCCCGCCGTCATGGTTTTTGAAAGCTTCTGAATTGGAGTGGATCGGAAGAAATCGGGAATGCCGTCAGCTGGTAGCGTGGTTTGGCGGCGATAACGCCGGATCGGACGTCCAATGCCGAGCGACGCTGTTGGAAGCTCATTCCTCCCGCGTTCTTGGCTCGTTTTCCGGCAAAAGCGGAATTCCGATAGTAACGGCCGAGAAACCTGGAAACTTTGTTTTTGATCCAGATCCGGTTGTTTTGGCCGCAGATCTTACGGGAGAACTGGCCAGGCTCCGTCAACTGAAAGGGTTGGGGGCCGGGTCGCTTTATCTTACGGGGGATTTTCCTGTTTTGGACGATCCGTTTCTTTCGTGTTTTGAGATTGTCCAAATTCTTCCTCTGGATCGAAAACAGATCGTACGAGCGGTTCGGGAACTGAAATGGAGTCGGATTGAAATTAAAAAGCGTGGTGCGGTTCCGGAACCGGAGACGGTCAGAAGCTGGTTTCATTTTCCTAAAAAGGGGAAGAATGGCGTTTTGATTTTAGCTCAATTTGCAAACGGAAACCGCGCGATTCTGGCAAATCGAATGAAGTCCGAGTAATAATGTACTTTTTTGAGAATTTTCCGCTTCTTTTTGACGTAAATACTTGACAAATCAAAATTCGCCGGATATAATAAACGGGAAAAAGTTTTTTGACAGACGGCGCAGATATGCTTTTAATGGGAGGATAAAGCGATCCTTTACAAGATAAATATTGTGCGATATTCAAATGTCTGTAAAAGGGAGAATGGGACGGGTGGTTTCAGATTCTGGACTGGAATCATTCCATTTGAGTTTATTTGACGAGGAATTCAAAATGAGCGAACCGAGAGTGATTTATGACCATCGCGTACAGAGTATTGTTGAGCGCGCTTCGAGCGCCAGAATAATATTTCCGAACTGGCAAAAGGAAAACGAGCGTTGGCTTTTTCTTGCCGCGCATGACGACGATATTGTGTGCGGAGCGGGATTGACTTTGCTTGCGGGACTCGACGAGGGGGTTGAAGTTCACGCGGTTATTTCAGCAAACGGCAATATGGGGTATTGCAACGAGCAATCGCGCAATACGATTGCTCAGATTCGCAAAAGCGAAGCGGAAAAGTCGTTTGATATTTTGGGAGTAAAAAAAGAAAACGTTCATTTCCTTAACTTTGACGACTGCAGTTTTTATTTAAATGCCGGCAGACGTTTTGCTGATGAGAACACGAAATCGCCCGTGATTGCCGGGGCGACCGGACTTCAGAATTCCTACGTGTGGGCGTTGCGTAAAATTCGGCCTACGAGAATATTCCTTCCTACTCCGACGGATATTCATCCAGATCATCAATTAACGACGAAAGAGATGATGATTTCGATTTTCCATGCGCAGGGAAATATTTGGCCGGAGCTTGGCGAACCGATAGAAGATATTCCGCTTATTTACGAATATTCGACGTACAGCGACTTTGCGACGTTGCCGACGTTGCGTATTCGGACTAATCAGGAATTTCTTGAACGAAAACTCGACGCAATCCGCGCGTATGCCAGTCAGGAACAGATAGAGCTTTTGGTGAAGGGTCTGAAGGAGTCGGGGGCGCAGGAGTACCTGCGCGAGGTGACGTTGGATATCATGACCCCGCATAAGCACGACAAACTGTTTAATTAGCGATTCGTCGCCTGAATAACAGGAAAATAAACGACGCCCGTTTGGGAAATTTTTTCCTGACGGGTGATTTATTATTGGCAGTTTCAAAAATTTTTTCTGGACGTCTGGAATTTTTCAATCGATCTGGTATAATTAAAAAAACTGTTTTTTCAGGAGGAAAAATAAAATGGAATTGGAAAATGGAATTTCTTCGGAGCGTCGTCCCGCTAAGACGCGCGTACGTTTAAATGAGGCGGAGCTTCGCAAACAAAAGCTTCAGAAGAAGCTGAATTTGAGTATCGCTCAGATTGGTTTGCTTGTTCGAACGACGAATTGTCTGGAGTCGGAAGGTATTTTGACTGTGAGAGATTTGCTGAATAGTTCGCCGGAGAGATTATTGAAAATTTCGAATTTTGGCGCAAAGACGCTGTTTGAAGTTTATGCCGCCCTGGAAAAACTCGGTTTTCCAAGAGATTCGCAGAAATAGGGCGTTAGGAAATTTCATGAGAGTGTTTAAAGAAATTTCCTGTTAAAAGTTGATTTCAGGAAAATTTAGAGCGTTTTTCATTAACTTTATCCTGAATTATTCATGAAAGATCGTTCTTGGCTATTAGTCAAAAAAAGAGGCAACCATCGGACGGATTCGCGTCTTGTTGGGTTAATTGCAGAGTTTTCCTTTGCCGGATTCTGTATTCTTGCGGGAGTCGTTGGACTTTTGTGGATATGGTTTTTCTATATTTTGCCGGAATGGAGGATTCACGAACGTTACGAAAAAACAGTCTGCGAATTGGTTGATTGCCGGATTTCGCCTCGGACGGTTCTTGGCAATCACCCTGTTTTGAAAGAAAACGGCGAGTTCTTTGAAGATAACGCGGGGGGCGAATTTTTTGATAAATCAGAACGGAAAAATATCGACAGCCGCGCATTGCAGAAGGAAGAGGTTTCAGGTTTTTCTTCTGCGGAAGAGGAAATGAATGCTCCGGAGAACGAAGACAGTATTGGAAATTCAGGCGTGAAAGGGCAGGAACGGTTCGTCGGAAAGGACGCGGTTTCCGGTTCTGTTTTCAGCGTGAGAAATCTGGCAAGTTTGGGGGATAGGTACTACTTGCCTGAAATGCAGTTGAAATATCATGTTGGCGGAGTGGAAAGGACGAACTGGACTTCAAGTTTTGGTTCCATTACCCGTTTTTCAAGTTTTCCGACGGAAGAAAGCGCGAAAGAGTTTTTGTCTCTGTTTCGGATTGGGCGGAAATATGATTGCCTTTTCAATCCGGAGGACCCTGACGAGGTCGTAATTATGCGCGGCTGGCAATGGGAGAATTTCTTTGCGCTGATTATTCCAAGTTCTTTATTTTTGATTGGGCTTGGAGTTGGAATTCACGCCTTGACAGCTCCGCGTCCCGGAGGGTCTAAAGAGAAAACTGCGATTTTAACGGCGGGTCTCAAAGTGTTGGAAAGGGAGAATTTACCGCATGGGGAATTTCCGAATCTTCCGCCGATAGATGAAATTACGGACAGTCCCGGGGTTCGTCTGGCGTATCGTTTGCCGATAATAGATTCTCCGGTCTGGACGCTCTGTATTCTGGTCGCGGTGACGTTGGCGTGGAATGCCGCTTGCCTGGTGTTTCTGACGATTGCCGCCTGCAGTTTTCTTTTGACTCTTGCAGATTGGATGACGCTGGCGTACCTTATTCCTTTTTTGGGCGTTGGAATTTGGCTGTTGATTTTTACTTTTATTCAGTTAAGAAACGCAACGGTCATTGGCCCAACGCTGATGGAAATTGAAAATTTTCCGATTTTTCCAGGAAAATCTGTTCATGTTTTTCTTTCGCAGGGCGGAGGCCGACCGATTCAGTGGCTGAATGCGATTCTCGTTTGCGAGGAGGAAGCAGTTTTTACCCATGGAACGAATACTCGTCGGGAACGTCAGCGCGTTTATCAGAGGCTGATATTTGGCGAGGAATCGATAAAGACGACGCGCGACCAGGCATTTGAAGTAATGTTTCCGCTGGAAATTCCGCGCGGAGCAATGCATTCGTTTACTTCGCCGCGGAATCAAATTCACTGGAGAATCATCGTTCAGGGAAAAATTGGACGTTATCCAATGTTTGAGCGTTCTTTCCCGCTGGTTGTTTATCCTGAGAATTCTATCGGGAGGGAAATAAAATGATTTCCTCTATCATTATTCAGTTTGACCGGCAACCTCATGAGTTTCAGCCTCTTGAAACGGTGAACGGAACGTTTCGGCTGGTGGACGTCGAGTTGACGGAGCTGAACCGGATTGAGTTCTCTACGCTTTGGTTTACAGAGGGAAAAGGGGACGAGGATCTTGGGATTATTTTTTTTACCGCGTTGGACCGAATGAACGGTCTCCTTCCGGAACAGGCGGAATGGCAGGCGGGTCGGGAGTCTAAAAAAGAGTCGGCTTCGGCGACTCCTGAAGGAAATTATGTTTTGCCGAATTGGGGAGAGAAGGAAGGCGGGTCGTTTCGGTTTTCCGTGAAATTACCCGCTTCGCCGCTTTCATATCTCGGCAAGATATTGAAGATTCACTGGTGCGTTCGCGTGCGTCTGTTTCGAAAGAACGGCTGGGAAGTGAAGAGCGAGCGTCTGTTTCAGGTCGGAAAAGTACCTCCGGTTCAGGTTGATTTAAATTAAGCGCGTCGTTAGTGGAGATTGCAAAATGTATGAAGAAAATCCTTTCTGCACACGGCGAATCAGACCCGGAGCGATTCCGTTTTATTTTCCGGAGGGAATTTCGCTTCAAACGTTGATAGAGACGCTGAAAGAAAACATGTGGTGCGGACAGATTATTGGGCCGCACGGTTCGGGAAAATCGACGCTTTTGGCGGCTTTATTGCCGAAGATTGCCGATTGCGGGAGAAGAATCGTTCATTTGGAGCTTCAGGATGGAGTACGTCAGCTTCCGCTTTCGGACGCTGATTTACTGGAAATGGATGAAAACACGCAATTAGCCATCGACGGTTACGAACAGCTTTCGTATTGGACGCGCAGAAGGATTAAGAGTAAATCCGCAAAGCAGGGATTTGGCGTTATTGTTCTTGGACATGAACCGTGGGAGTATCCGGATCTTTATCAAACGTCGCGAGAATTGGCCGTTGCGAAGTTAGTGGTTTCGCGTCTTTTGGAAAATACGATTGTCCAAATTCCGGAATCCGTCGTAGAGGAGCGATTTGAACAGTATTCCGGCAATTTACGCGAGATGCTTTTTTCACTTTACGACGTTTACGAAGAGGCGTATCGGACGTTAAAGGGAAGAAAAGAATAAACGCGAGACGGCGCGAGGAGACTGCGGCGGATGTTTGGCGTAGACGCGACGCGTATTTTTCTGTAGCAAATAAAAGAATTCTGGAAAAACAAACGGCAATGTTTTTCCAGAATTCCGTTTTTTTAGAATTTCTGTTTTTTTAGAACGTAAGCATTTCTTTCATTTCATTGAATCGTTTATCGAGGTCTTCGCGACTGGAACGTTTCAGGGCGTCGAAGCTGAAGTCTTCAATCGTGAAACTGGCGGCGACCGTGGCGTAAATCAGGGCTTCCTTAATGGTTTTGGCGTCGACGCAATCTTTTGAGGCAAGGTATCCCATGAACGCTCCGGCAAAGCAATCTCCCGCTCCGGTAGGTTCGATGACTTTTCGGGACGGGTAAGCGGGGAAAACATACGTCTGATTGTCTTCGCCAAGGAAGAGACACCCATGCGCGCCTTTTTTGATAATGACAAACCGGGGACCCAGAGTGCGGATGAAGTCGCCGCATTCGAAAAGGTCCTGTTTGTCGGCCAGGAGCCGCGCTTCGCTATCATTTAAGATTAACCCGTCGACCTGTTTGAGGAGTTTCAGGAGATTTTCTCGGTCGCCATTAATGTAGTAATCCATCGTATCGGCGACGATGAGTTTTGCCTTTTCGCATTCTTCGATTACTTCCATCTGTGAAACGGGCGAATTGTTCGCCAGGAAAATAAAGGGGCATTTCCGCGCTTCCGCCGTCAGATTCGGATGAAATT
>CAZWOV010000125.1:0-1778 GCA_964635645.1 uncultured Planctomycetaceae bacterium
GCCAGGCCCTCTACAAATGCAAACTTCGCAACCTGCTTCGCGGTACCGTGCTGGAACGCACCTGGAAAAGCGGCGACTCTATCGAATCCGCCGATATTGCTGAAATTCAGGCTCAGTATCTTTATCGAAACGGCGAAAACTATGTTTTCATGTGCACCGAAACATACGAGCAGTACGAGCTCTCCGCCGAACTGGTTGACGACAACTGGAAGTATCTGAAAGAAGAAATGAAATGCGACGTCATGCTCTACAATGACAATCCGATCGGTATTACTCCACCGAATCATGTCGTTCTGGAAGTCATTCAGGCAGATCCCGCCGTCCGCGGAAATACGGCTACCAACGTCACAAAATACGCCAAAGTCGACACGGGCGCCGAATTTATCGTCCCGAACTTTATCGAAGAAGGCGATCGAATCCGCATTGACACCCGTACCGGCGAATATCTTGAACGGGTAAAAGACTAACGGTCTTTTCTTATTTGCTCCCAACGTCCTCTTTGGTCTGATACCGGAGAGGATTTGTTTTTTTAGATATTCGCCGCAATCAAAACAGGAAAAACCGCCCGAAAAGATATTTTATTTTCTCTGCAAATATCGCTTGAACCATATCGGCGAAATCTTTCGAAAATGCTTCCTTAACGTTTCCTTAACGTTTCCTTTACCGCGTCAATGGGATAGACTTTTTTCACCTCAGGACTGTTTTCCTCCGGGATTTTGTTTTCCGAATCCCCCAAAACGTCGTCCTGAATCCCGTTCAATATGTCCGGTTCAAGCTCTTCGTAAAGATCAAGAGCCGCGCGGCGCAAACGCTTCCCTTTTTCCACAACGTCCGGATCCTGCGAATTTAAACTTGACTGAATTTGCCCAACGATCGACCGCAACGTTTCGCGCCGTTCCTCCGTTTCGGCGTAAAGAGCGCGGCGAATCTGATGAATCTGCCGCTTGGCAATCTCCAAATACTGAAACTGTTTTGCCAGATCTTTTGGTGAAATTTCAGGATTATTCTTCATCATTTCCCAGACCGCCAGATAATACGTAACAAAATCCTCCAACCGCCGAAGCGTTTCTTCCGGTTTGGCCTGAAGATTCTGTATGACGGCAAAATAGTCGCGTTCAATCGGAGAAAGAGATTGAAAATGCGGAATCCGGGTATTAACAAAAAGTTTCTTTTCCATACGTTTCAAATCCATTTCAGACTGAAGTTCGCGAATCTGTTTCGCTCTTGGGTCTGAGGAATAAAACGTCAAAAACATCTCGACGTTGCGCGTTAAACGGTCGCCAATAAGGTTTCTTTCTTCTTTCGACGCGGTCAGAATTTCCGCATAAAGAACGTCCGCTTCCGGCGGCAACGCCCAGTAACAAATGGTCTTCACTACGATAAAAGTACTAAAGGCCAGACAAAGAAGCACAATAAATGCCGAACCGAACTTTGAATCGCGCCACTTTTTTTTCTCAACCGGAACCGACACCGACTTTTCTTCATAAAAGAAACTGCGCGGAGCGTCTTTACGCAAGGCGGAAGAAAAATCTACGGTTGAATTTCCCGCCGCAAAATTCTCCCCGCCAGAAACTCGATGAAATACGTCGTTTTGCGAAATGACCGCGCCGCCGCGAGAGACGTTTTCAATGTTCTTACCCGCGTCGTTGAAAGAGTCCGATCGAAACGGCGTTTTCATCGGCCCGCGCGGGATGTTTTCCTCGTCGAAAGACTCAAACCAGATTTGCCCCGATTCGCGTTCCTCTCTGCCGTTCGAATCCTCTCCGGCTTCCTCTCCG
>CAZWOV010000125.1:1878-7568 GCA_964635645.1 uncultured Planctomycetaceae bacterium
CTTCCTCTCCGGCTTCCTCTTCCGAATCCTCTTCCGAATTGTTTTCCAACTCGTTTCCCGACAAAAACGGCCTACGACCGGTCCGACCGTCTTCCGATTCCGAAAGTCGCCCGTTTTTTTGCTCCGGATTCGCCGCGGAATCCCTATTTGAGTTTTCATCTGCATTCAAACAAAAAGAATCGGAACCGGGCCCTTCCTCTTCCAAAAGATACGTTTTCGACTCGTTCACAATGTAAGCGAACGAATCTTCCGTAAGCGAATCTTCCGTAAAAGAGGCCGTCTCACGGTTTGCATTCTGCGCCGCGAACTCGCCGTTTGGCGAAAACGCAACTTCCGCCTCTGCGGACGGATGCGGCGCGGAGTCTTTTTTTAGCGCATTTTCTCGAGCTTTTGCCTTTTTTTCCTTTAATTTCTGCTGAAGAGCCTCCGTTGAAAGAGGAACCACGACCGATAGCCCCGTCCCGTTCCGCATCTCCGAATCGGCCCCTGGAATTAACGCTTCTTCTCCCATTTCTTTTCGTACCGCTTCAAGAATTCGAGAAATAAAATAAGCGTTTTTCGGACGGCGCGACGGCGTTTTCTCCAACATTTTACCAATCAGGTCGTCAAACTCCTTCGGAATATCCACGCCGCGCTGACTTGGATGAACCGCGCGCATCGTCGCATGCTGATGAATGATCTGGGGAAGCGACGCCGCTGAAAAAGGAGGTTTTCCTGTCAAAAGCGCAGTCAGAACCGCTCCAAAACTGAAAAGATCCGTCGCGGCCGATATCGGTTCGGCAAGAGCCTGTTCCGGCGCCATATAGTTCAAAGTTCCAATAACGTTTCCGGCGGTAGTCAACGACGTCGAACCAAATAACGAAGCGATTCCAAAATCCGTCAGCTTGACGGTTCCGTCCGTATCCAGAAGCAGATTGGCCGGTTTCAAATCCCGGTGAATAATCCCGTGCGCGTGAGCGCAATGGAGAGCGGAGGCAATCTGAATCGCCATTGCCAAAGTTTCCTGCCAGGTAAAACGCCTCCCGGAAGCGATCTCTTCTTCAAGAGAATGCCCTCCCACAAGCTCCATCGCGTAATAGTACTTTTCCTCTTCCTGCCCATACCCCAAAAGCCGGACGATATTGGGATGCCGCAATTGGCGCAACGCGTCTATTTCCTGATCAAAACGTTTTTTAAAGTTCGAATCATCCGCCAGAGGCTCCGCAAGAACCTTGACGGCCGCGGTCTGCCCTGTTTTCCAGTGAACCGCTCGAAATACCGTCCCCATTCCTCCGCGGCCAATACGAGCCGTCACGTCAAAAGGACCAAAATGTTCAGGAAGCGGCGTCGCCATTTTTTGCCTCAGTTTGTTGAATCAAGATACGGATCCTGTCCCATCTCACGCTGCATTTTTTTGCGTTGTTTCTCAAAATACATCAGCGCCTTTCGTTGACGAAAGTGTTTTTTCTCAACCTTTCTTTGCGCTTTAATAAAAAGTTTTTCCGCATAATCAAAACGTTTTTCGCTATTTTCGCCTCTTTTTTTCAAGCGGTTCGCTTTCCAGGGACCAAAACCGGTCAAAAGCAATTCGTCGTCCAGCGAAAGATACTGACGATAGGAACCGGGATCCCCCTGACGGCCGCACCGCCCGATAAGCTGACGGTCGATACGCGCCGATTCGTGCATCTCCGTGCAGATAACGTGAAGCCCTCCAAGCTCTTCGACCCCTTCCCCAAGCCGAATATCCGTTCCGCGCCCCGCCATGTTCGTGGAAACCGTAACTTTTCCGCGCTGTCCCGCTTTGGCGACAATTTCAGCCTCTTCCTCCACATGGTACGCGTTCAGAATTTGATACTCTATTTTTTTCTCATCCAAAAGCCGGGCCAAAATCAACGATTTATCAATAGAACGGGTCCCAATCAAAACCGGTCTGCCAATCGTATTCAAATCCGCAATCTCATTCACGATCGCCCGATATTTTGCGTCGGAATTTCCATAAACCTCCGTGGGCAACTTAATCCGACGCGGCGGTCTGTTCGTCGGAATCGGAACAAAATTGCACTGGTAAATCTTTTTCAACTCCTTGCGGCTGGCGGCGGCGGTTCCCGTCATCCCGGCTACGTTCTCAAATCGGAGGAAAAAATCCTGAATCGTAATTCTGGCGGCCTGCCCCGTCGCCACGGTTACTTCAAGCCCTTCCTTCGCTTCAATCGCCTGGTGAATACCGTCGCGCCATTTTCGTCCCTCCGACAAACGACCGGTAAATTCATCCACGATGACTATTTCGCCATCCCGAACTACGTATTGACGCTCAAGATGAAACTCTCTCTGAACCTTAATCGCGCGTTCCGAAAAAGTATAGAGATCAAACATGCCAACAGAATCAAGAATCGCGGGTTTCTCGATATTCCGAACCTTCGCCCTGCCCTGTCGCGTCAATTCCGCGGACTTTTTGTCCTCGTCCCATTCGTAGTCCTCGTCTTCAATAAAATCTCCCGCGTGCTGAGCGCACCAACAGTAAGTCGCGACCTGAATCTTCTCCGCTTCGCCAGGAATCGCGCTGATGATTAATGGCGTTCGCGCTTCGTCGATCAAAATACTGTCCGCTTCGTCCACGAGCGCAAAAAAAGGATCGCGCTGTACGGCTTTATCCCCGCCGCCGCGACTCGCGCCCTGATTAAGCATCGCGCCAATCAAATCGTTCTGCCCTTCCCTGATTTTTCTAAGCAAAAGCCTGTCGCGCAAAAAATCAAAGCCGAATTCATTAGCGGTTCCGTACGTAACGTCGCATTCATACGCTTTCGCGCGGTCCGAAGTCTGCATTTGGGATTGAATGACTCCGACGTTCATACCTACCGCCTGATAGATGGGACGCATTAAATCCGCGTCACGTTTCGCAAGATAATCGTTGACCGTCGCCAGCAACGCGCCGCGCCCCGCCAGTGCGTAAAGAAACATCGGCGCAGTCGCGGTAAGAGTTTTTCCTTCTCCCGTCTGCATTTCAACAATCGAACGATGAAAAATCGCAATTCCGCCAAGCAGCTGAACGTCGTAGTGCCGCATTCCAAGCGTTCTTCGGCCTGCTTCACGCACCAACGCAAACGCTTCGGGCAAAATCCGACCCAACGGTTCGCCGCTACGGGCGCGATGACGCAGGGAAAGACCTTCTTTGCGGATCTGTCCGTCCGAAAGTTCCTTTAACTTCGGCTCCATCGCCTCGATTACCGGAAGAATCTGGCGCCAACGGGCCAGCTTTCCCTGAGTCGTGACAAAATCCACTGATCCTCGAATTTTTCCGAGCGCTCCCGTCGTTACTCCCTGCATTTTTTCTCCACCAAATCTTTCGCGAATCTCCCAATTCGCATCCTTTGCTTTCCTTCCTGAAATCTCCGGCTTCCCCAAGCCGGGTTTTTCAGATTTTTCGCAATCCGAAGTTTCCTGATTTTCCAAAACCGTTTTTAGGATTTTTCAAGACATTTCCCGTTTCAAACGACGCGGCGCTCCCAACTTTCCATAAAATTCAGAAGAATGGCGTCGGCAAACATTCCCGCGTCCATTGCTCCAATAAGCTAACGCGCCCCAAATTTCCCGACGCCGCTTAAAATCCGAATCTTCCTTCCGCGCCGCAAACCTTCATCCGCAAAACGAAACGGGCAAAGTTTTCTCCCGCCCCTTATTCCGTTCTGCAGAAACACGGCGCCTTCAATTGCTTCAACCGCAGCGCCTCCGTCATCCTCCGATAGTCGCAATCCAGAGGATAGCAACCGGAAACCATTCCATTTCTGGGCGCCGTCGTGCAGTCGCTGAAAGTTCGGCAAATTCTGCGCCGATCCATCGGCCTACCGGCGAGCGAATCAGCAATCATGTCTCCATACGGCAAGACCATTCGTCCAATTCCCACGCAGTCGATCCACCCCGCCCGAACGACCGCCTGCGCCGTATGCGGCAGAAAATCCTGAAAATAGGAGTAAGCGGATCCGACCATCGGCAGATCGGGAAAACGTTCCTTGAGTAATCTCGCGTTAAAGATTTGACGGCAACACCCGAAAAGCGGATCCTCCGGCGGATCAATCCGCGGAGGAATTCTCATCGAACCGTCGGGCTGCAGAACCGCCTCCACCGCCGGAGTAAAAGACGGACGCTGCGCATAGACGGAATAATACGGCGAAGCGGCCGTCGCGTTCATCAAATCAATTTTAATGTCTTCCGCCATAATACGCGCAATTTCAAAATCTTCTTCGCTCATGCAGTTCCGAATCGTCCCGAACTGCGCTTCGGTTTTTTCGCCCGGAACCGCGTCGAAAACAGAAAGACGCACTCCGACGAGCATTCCCGGGCACTCTGTTCTCACCCCGTCCGTCACTTCGCGCAAAAAACGCGTTCGATTTTCCAACGACCCGCCGTACGGACCCGGTCGATTCGTCGCATGAAGCAGCTCGTACGCGAAGTACCCGTGACAGTGTTTCACATCCACAAAGTCAAAACCGGCTTTCCACGCATATTTCGCCGTTTTCACGTAATTATCCGCCAACCGGCGAATCTCTCCGTCGGACATGACGGGCGAATCGTCTTCCGGACTGATTTTCACGCGCGCGTCGAGCATTTTGTGGTGAAAAGCAATCTTTGGCGAAGACTTCCCCGGCCATGGATTACTGAACCGTCCGGAATGCGTCAGCTGAAGCCCCACGAGAAAAGTTTCATCCGGGTTCTTTCCCTCCTTCAGAAGACGCTCTCGATGCGCTCCTCTTACCGCTTCGATCAATTCGACGAACATCGTCTCCTTTTTCGCTTCGCAGAAACAAAGCTGCCTCGGATTCGAACGCCCGTCCTCCTGCACCGCGCACGCTTCGCCGCCCCAGACGAGCGCCGCGCCGCTGTCTCCAAATTTTCTCCAGCGATTCAGAAGAAGCTCCGACGGGGAACCGTCGTCGTTCGCGTCCCATCCCTCCATCGCCTGAACCGCCCAACGGTTGGGGAGCGTAAAGGAGCCAATTTTCCAGGGCCGCGCCATAGGCGAATCTTCCGACTCTGAAAGAATCTTTTCATCAACCGGAAGATCAATACCCAGCGAATGAAGATAGGCCTGAAATTCGTCGCATGTCCGAAACGATCCAATCCGTCGATAAGCAGATTTTTTCATAAACGATTCCTTCTAACTGTTTTAAGGTCGGCAAATTCAGGAGAAAAAAATTTTTTACTAAAAATTTCAGGTAAAATTTCCCAGACTTTTCCAGGAATGAAAGTCGGAGGATTTCTTAAATTTAGCGTCTCCCCACTAAATAATACCTCTTTTTAACAGAAATTTCCACCCCCCCTAATGATTTTTTTAGTGAAAATTTTAAAATTTCTCTATTGCCTGAAAGTTGGAAATTCGTTAAGATGATTCGCAACAATGAGAAATCAGTGAATGGATCTTAAGCGGAAATTTCAAATTGAACCTGAACGCATCGCGCCGTAATTAAATTTCAGGCCGCGCCTTCAATTTACCCTTGCGAAGGACCGCAACGCCGCCGTCGTTTCATTTTGAAAACTTTCGGATCTGTTCTGTGTCAACCTTCCCGAATTAAAAAGGACCAGATAATGAGTAATCCAAAAGCGGAACTTCTGCGCGTCCAGCTGCGCTGGATGAATGAAAGCGATCTTGACCGGGTCTACGAACTGGAACAGGAGTTCAGTCCAAATCCATGGGGGACGTTGGAGTTTGCGCACAT
>CAZWOV010000126.1:0-2122 GCA_964635645.1 uncultured Planctomycetaceae bacterium
GCGGTTTGACGGCCTCCGGCGTCCGGCCGTTCTCCGGAACGGCGAAGCAAGCCGCAAATTAATCGGCGTTGCGGTCGGCGATTTGTTCCGTTATTTTTAATTTGAGATTTTATTTTTGGAAATGTTTCAGCTTGGGAGGAAATATGCGTAAAAAGGGAAACATGTCGGTTTGCGCGGCGATTCTTGCGGTTGCCGCATTGGCGCCCGTTTCGTCTTTCGCCGCCGACGCCTACTACTGGATTGGCGAAAACGGAACGAGTCTGCTTCCGATTTACGGCGAGGCGGGGAGCGCGTGGGGGTTGACGGAGTATCATTCCCCGCAGTGGTTTCTGGGACACAGGAACGACGTTGACGCCGGACGGACCGTACTCAGCGCCACGTTGGGCGACGGAGAATCTCTGAACACCTACCATGAAACCCTCTCCAACTACAACGGATCCTTCTGCGTTGGGCGCTACAGCGGCCTTCAGGCTACGCTTACCATGTCCGGCAACGCTTCGCTGACCTGCAATAACGATTTCTGGATCATGTACGGCCAGGACGGATCCGCCGCCAAGCTGGACTCCACGGTCGGAACGCTGAACATGTCCGGAACATCGAGCGTTTACTGCGTAAACAGGTTCAATCTTGCCGGTCAGAACTACAATAAGGCGTTCCTTACCATGACGGATTCCGCTTCCATTAACGCTTCGGATTTTAATATGGGGGACGCTGGAACGGGAACGTATTCCACCGTGGTTCTCAAGGACTCCGCTTCCGTCGTCTCCCGCGGCGGTATTCGGCTTAATGGATTTCAGAATAATCTCACTTTGAACGATTCGGCCCGGATGACCGCGTCCGGCTGGACGCAGTCGAGTATTTCGGGTTCCGCCTCTTCTCTCACGCTGAACGGTAATTCCTCGCTTATTATGAAGGGGACGAGAGAAATCTTTGTCGCTTCCGGACAAAATTCTTCCGCCGAATGGAATGTTTCGGATAATGCGGTTCTGGTAATGGGACTTGGCGGGGGGCCGGGGAACACGAAGCCGCGAACGTCGGACGGCGCCGGTTCCAGCTTTGTTCTGAATCAGACGGGCGGCGGCGTTACTCTTTTCGGACGTTCCTGTTTCGGCGAAGGCGAATACGGGACGGGGGGAACGAGCGCGCTGAATATTTCCGGCGGAACGTTTACTTTGGGCGCGGCGATTATCGGTTCCCGGGTTAAGACGGCGGTAAATCTTTCCGACTCCGGAGTATTCAACGTTTACGGACGTTTCGTCATGAATTACTACAATCAGATGGAAGACTCCGCAATCATTAACCAGACGGGCGGCGTCGCCAACATCTGGGCGAAAAACTCCTGGTGGAACGAGTGGGATACCGACTTTCCCGGAATCGTTTTCGGCCGCGTGAAGAATGGAAATACCTTTAAACCGGGCGAATACGTGATTTCCGGCGGAACGCTCAATACTTTCGGCGTTCGCTGCGTAACGAACTACAGCGTCGGCGGCAGTACGGCGGCGGAGGACCAGCTCCTTCAGATTTCCGGCGGCGCGGCGGTGAACATTCTTGAAGACAGCCGTTATTCCGGCTCGGGCGTCCTTGCCGTTCCGGTTTCCATGACGGGCGGAACCCTGAACGCTGCGACTATCGACGCCTCGAAAATGGCCAACGGGACGTTCCTTCAGCAGGGCGGCGTCCTTTCTCCCGACGGCGGGAAGGCTTTGCTGCCCGACTCCTACAAAAATACGACGGAGGGACAGGAAGAGTACGAAATTGCGGACGAGATTGGTTTTGAAGCGGTCGCCGCTCCCGCTTCCACGAAGATTATCGGAAACTACGAGATTCAGATTGCCGATTCCGCCGAGACTCCCGGCGGCGTTAAGCTGGACTTTTTTGAAACGGGTTTCGATACGCTGAACGTCGGCGGAAACATGACGATTGGCGACGACGCGGTTCTCTCGCTGGTCTTTAACGACGAACTCGCAACCGGGAGCTACGATTTGATTACGGTCGGCGGTACGCTGACGGGAACGTTCGCGGGAGTTAATCTTTACGATTCGCTGGGTAATCTTGTCGATATGCCGCTGGGAATATCGCTTGCGTATTCGGATAAGGGCGTTACGCTGAATAATCTTCCGGA
>CAZWOV010000126.1:2222-7562 GCA_964635645.1 uncultured Planctomycetaceae bacterium
GGAAATGAACACAGGGCGCCGAACGCAGAGCGTCGAGCGCGGATCGGCAAACGCAGAGCGCCAAACGCGGTGTTCTGCCTTCGTCGGCTTCCGCCCAGTTTTGCCGTTGCCGGGGAGCGTTTGGGTTCAAACGGCATTTTGGGCATTCCGTTTCATTTTTCTGCGAGCCCGAGCGCCGTCCGGGAGTTTTTTGCGCCGCGTTCATGAACGCGTGAAATTTTTTTGCCGATAAATTCTTTTTTTTTCCGTTTGGAGAATTGCCAAACGTGAGAAAAAGAAGTAAAATAAAAGTAAAGGAGAAAAGTTTTCAAAAGTTGGAAAAGGAATCCGTTTCGTATCGGGACAATTAATGAAAAATTGTTTCCTGGAATCATTTTCAAAAAGGGTTACTGTTTATGTCAATCGTTAAACTGAATCAGCTTGTCGTCGGCGGTCCGGAATCGGACGTTTTTGTTCTTCTGGTTTCGCGGGAGAAATTAACGACTTCCGCCGGTCGCCCGTACTGGCGCGTAACGTTTCGAGACGATACGCGCGAAATCAGTTTTCCTGTTTGGGAAAATACGGCCCTTTTTTCACCCTGCGATTCGCAATGGAAAGCGGGAACGTACTATAAACTGCGCACCGGCTACGCAGAGGATCGATTCGGCGGCAAGCTGGACATTCGCCGGTTTCGCGAGGCGTCCGACGCGGATATCGCCGACGGATTCGATCCGAACATGGGCGTTCCGCAGTCCCGGTTCGAGCCGGAGGAGATGTTTAACGATATCATTGAAATTCTGGAACAGACCGTAACGGATTCCGGCCTTCTGAAGCTCGCGAAGTTTATTTTTAGCCGTTATCGCGAAGAGATTCTCGTGAGTTCCGCCGCCATGGGCAAGCATCACGCGCATCAGGGCGGTCTTCTGGAACACACGCGGAACGTTCTCTGGACGACAGTTACTCTTGCGCGTCGGTATCGGGAGATTTTGCCGGAAATGAATCCGCCGCTGAACGCGGGCGTCGCGGCGGTGGGCGCGGCCCTTCACGACATTGGAAAGTTGAGGGAACTGCGTCGGAACGCGACCGGTTTTGAGTATACTCCGGAAGGAAATCTTATTGGACATATTGTTATCGGACGCGATTTTGTGCGCGACGCGGCGGCGGAACTTCGTCGGACGGACCCGGACTTTCAGCTTGATTTTGAACTTCAGCTTCGGGTTGAGCACGCGATTCTTTCTCATCAGCGATTGCCGGAATGGGGATCTCCCAAAACGAACATGACTCCCGAGTCGCTCCTGATTCATTACGCGGACGATATCGACGCCAAGTATTTCATCATGAAGGATATTCTTGCGGGGGTGCCGGAAGGCGAGGAATTTTCCGACGTGAAGAATTCCATGAGAACGGCTGTTTTTAAAGGTATTTTGCATGAATCCGAAAAATAATTCCCAATATCGGCGTTCGAATAAGGCGGCCGTTTCGCAGGAATCGCGGGTTACGGCCGCGCAAGCCGTTTCGCATGCGGCGGAGGATACTGCGGCGCGTAACGGTTCTTCGCGCCGCCGTTCGCTTCCGGTTCGGCAGAATCGCTGGCTGTGGCTTGAGAATTTCCTTGCCTATTCATCCGGCGAATGTCATCTTGCGCAAAATACCATTCTGGCCTACCGTCGGGATTTGGAACGATTTTATCTCTGGATGGCGGATCGGGATCTTCTGACGCTGCGCATAGCGGATTTTTCCGATTATGTGGAATGGCTTCACGATCAGGGGCTTGCGCCGACGTCCATAGCCCGGCACATTGTTTCGCTGCGTATTTTTCATAAATATCTTCAGCTTGAAGGTATCGTCTGCGACTCCCAGGTCGAGCTGCTCGGCAGTCCGAAACTTTGGGAGCGCGTGCCGAAATATCTGACTCCGTCTCAGGTTGAATTGCTTCTTGCCGCGCCGCGCGACACGGATCGGACCTGGCGGAGGGACCGCGCCGTACTCGAGACGCTTTACGCGACGGGATGCCGAATCTCGGAAATCTCGACGATGAAGCTCTGCGACGTTGCGTTGGAAAAGGAAACAAACAGCGAATCGTTCCGCTCGGAGAGCAGGCCGCGGACGCCGTCGCGCTCTATCTGGAGGAGGAACGCCCGATACTGGCGGCGAGAGCCGCGTCGCGCGGGGAAGAACCCGAGTACCTTTTCCTCTCCCGTTCCGGACAAATTCTCGACAGACACCGGATCTGGGTGTTGATTAAGCGGTACGCCGTTCGAAGCGGCGTACGGACGGACGTTAGTCCGCATACTCTGCGGCACAGCTTTGCGACGCACCTTCTTATTAACGGCGCGGATTTGCGTCAGGTTCAGGAAATGCTCGGACACGTGAATATCATGACGACGCAGATCTACACGCACGTGGATACCCGCCGTCTGAAAGCGATTCACAAGAAATTTCATCCCCGCGGCTGAGAAAGAGATTAAACGGAACCGCAACGCCGGATTTTCTCTTTTGTCCGATTCCGGAAAGTTCGGACGTTTCCGCTTTCCGCGCCGATTTGGGCGTTTTCGGAGCGTAATATATTTCGATTTTGCGGATTATGCGGAATAATTGTCTGGAAAAAAGAAAAAAATCGCAGGAAAGGCGCTTGAAAATTCAAATAGTTCTGCTAAAATGAAATAATGAGTTTTTACTCGCCAGCTATGCGTGTCGAAGCAGGTGAAAGGCGTTCCTCTTGGAATTGCCGGATAACAGGGAATTCGGTGCGGAGAAAAACGACGCGGACGTTGCGATTTGCCGCGGTTTGTTCGTGTGAAACGCGCTTCTTCTATTCCGAAACGGTCCCCGCCGCTGTGGGCAGAGAAAGTTTGCCAATCTTTGGAGGCCATTGCGTTTATTGCGCGAGAAGGCCGGCAAACGACCGCTTTTGCGGACTCTGCGAGTCAGAAGACCTACCTGCTTTTTGAAAAATCGAGATTCGCGCGGGATACGAATCGGGATTTTGACGCCTTCTTTTTCCATGGTATTTTGATCGAGGCCGTCGATTTTTTCGAAAGGCGATCCGTGGTGAAGAGGTGCGGAAAGGCAATGGTTTCTCATGACAAAAAGAACGTTTTCACTGTTGGGAACATTAATTTCTTTCAGTTTTCAGGTTCCCGGCGTTTGGGGCCGAGCGTCGGCCATTTTGTTTCTTGCCGTCTGTTTGCTGAATTTGAGCGGTATTTCTTCCGTCCGCGCCGCCGTCGTGACGATTGATTTTGAGAATGCGTATTCCGCTATTTCCGGCGGAACATGGCGTGATACGACGACGGGCCGTTATTTTCGCGGCGAAACCGGAAAAGAATGCGAAATGATCGACTGGAGTCATTACGTGCCGCAGTATTTGTCTCTTGGAAACGGCGTTTCGTTCAATAACGTGTTCACGACCGCCATGAGCTACGAATACTGGCACGGTTTCTCATTCTCGAATAAGACGGGTATTTCCGGAACCCCGGACGGCAGTTCCTCCGATATCTGGCTTAACGATGGAAATCAGTTCGTATCGTATCCCGGCGGCGGAGCCAACGGGTCCGAATACTACGCCGTTATTTACGACGGAGACGCCTGCGGTTTTTCTCCCGCTCCGGAAGTTCGGTTTGACGAGACGGTCAGCGCTTTGAGTTTTTCGCTTGCGAATACTCCGTGGCCCGTTTACGGAGCGCTCATTGGGGACGGTTTCGCCGCTCCGGCGGAATCGGGGTACTGGTACCGGCTGACGGTGACGGGAAAGAATGCCCTTGGAGAAATTACGGGCATGAAAGACGTCATGCTCATCGATTACCTTGGAGACGAATTGAGCTTTATTGACGACTGGACGACGGTCGATCTGACGAATCTTTCCGCCGCGGATATTTTCACGGACGATTCCGGCGAATATCTTCGCGCTTACGGAAACACTCCGGACGATGCTCTTGATTTTGCCGAGCTTCTTCTTGCGGGCGCGGTGGAAAACACCTTTGAGAATGTGAACTCGCTCGAGTTCCGCGTTTCGGGCACGGACGGAGGTCAGTGGGGATTGAATATCGCGGCGTATTTTGCGATCGATAATCTGACGTTTCTCACTTCGGGTTCGCAGGTTCCGCAGGTTCCGGAACCGGGAACGCTTGCTCTTTTATTAACCGGCATGAGCGTTCTTGGAATTAACGCCGCGCGTCGAAAACGGATTTCGGGTTTATCCGGCGCCAACGTCAAATTCAAAACCGCCGCAGGCACTGGGGAATGAAAAGATGAAACGAAAGGGCTTTACTCTTGTGGAGCTTCTTGTCGTCATCGCGATTATCGGCGTACTGCTGGGATTGCTTTTGCCTGCCGTTCAAATGGTTCGCGGCGCCGCGCGTAGTCTTCAGTGCCAGAATAATTTGCGGCAGATCGGAATTGGTTTTACTTCATGGTCTGCGGTTCACGATTCCCGGGTAATTCCCGGAGGCGAAGATCACCGCAGCGTCATTTGCCCGCAGGGACGGAGTTACGGTTGGTCCTACTTCCTTCTGCCGCATATTGAAGAACAGAATCTTTTCGACCAGATCGACGCCGACGCCAAATTTGACGACGAAGTAAACCGCGCTCCCGCCGCCAGGAGAATTTCGATTTATCTTTGCCCGGAAACCATAGGCGAGCCCGTTCTCGTGAACGGATACGCTCGAACCTCTTACGGCGGAATTTACGGCGCGCGTTTTCCAAGCCGGAAAAGAAACAATCCGGTGAACGGGCCGCTTATTTACGTTGGAACATACCCCAACGCCTATCTGGCAAATGGGAAACGGGGTAAACAGGTAATCGATCTGCTGAAAACGTCGGAGATTGGCGACGGACTTTCAAATACGCTGTTTATTTCGGAAGATTCCAGGCCGAATACGGAGTATGCCTACGGCGATCGTCACTGGATCTGTTCCTCGAATGTTTTCGACGTTGCGTACGGCGTCAATAAAGCGCCGAGTACGGATAATGAGATTTGCAGTCAGCACCGCGGCGGAGCGTACGGAGTTTTTGGAGACGCTTCGGTCCATTTTCTTTCAAATTCGATGGACACGGAGATTCTCGCTTCTCTCTGCACGCGCGATTGGGGCGATATCGTGCCGACGACGGAGTTCTGAACAAAATATGAGACGAAGACTGAACCGGGCGAGAGAACCTGGTTCAGTCGTTTCTTGCCGTAAGAAAATTCGTCTGAAAAATTGCGTAACGCGATACTTTTTGAAGGCGCCGGAAACCGATTCTTATTTCGGAAAGCCGGTTCTTTTTTCGGAAAACCGTTTCCTATTTCGGAAAACCGATTCTTGTTTCGGAAAGCCGGTTCTTATTCAGACGTTATTTTTGAATTTTCAATAAGCTGAAGAT
>CAZWOV010000127.1:0-3756 GCA_964635645.1 uncultured Planctomycetaceae bacterium
ATTCCCTCCCTGATTTTTCTATTCGCTCTTTTTACCAAGACGCTTCTGTTGAAAATATTCCAACGAACCGTCTCTGAAAAGAACAAGGTAATCTTCAATCTGCCGAATAGTCGTCAGATCGTTATCGACCAAACGCGGAAGATATTGATACTCGGAAAGTAAAACGGTCGGTTTGGCAAATGGATTTTTTGAATTTTTGACGGAAAGTTGAAGGCGGTCAATCATAAATCCCGCGTCAAAAACAGTTTCATTCACAATCGAACGCGCGTACAGCGTTTTCGAGCCTGGCGAAAGCATCATGTTAATACGGCAGGACCAACGCGCAAAATAACGATACTTTTCAAGAAATTCTGGTTTTTCGGGTTTTTGCGGAGTTACGAAATATGAAAAGTTTTCAGAAACAAAAGAGTATTCATCCTTTTTCTCTTCGTAATTTATCTTGAAATCCGGCTGAAAATAACGTCGAATCTCGGCTTTCGGATGACTCGTCCCCCAACGGCATATTTTGGATGCGTATTCTTCAACCTCATCCTGCGTCGTCTGCCATTTTTTTCTTTCCTTCACATCCAGAACGTAGATTTTGTTTGATTTGGAATTGAAGACGACGACTTCGTCTGAATTATCGACAAAATCATAAATATTTCCGTCGCTAAAAAGCGTTTTTCCCGATGAAACAATCGCGGAACCGTCCATTCCCAATATTTTGTAGTTCACACGAAAATTCGTATTTTCTTCGTAAAAAGTCCCTCCGACATTGGGACGCGAAAAATCCTGCGCCCACAAGTTCATTTCTCCAGGAAACGGCCAAAACGTTGTTCCTAAAATAATCGCAAAGGACGTAAACCAAAAACGGATCTGGAAATTTTTCATGACGTCTGAATTCAATACGTAATAAATCACAGAAGGACCTTTTCGTGAAACGCCGCCTTTCTTCAAAGCGGCCCCCATTTCTTTCCAGATTAGCATATTTTAAAAAAATAGTAAATAGGAAAAAATAAAAAATTTATTCATGATTACCAAAATTTTCTCATTTGAAACGACTGAAAACCCAAATATTTTAAAATGAAAAAAATATGAAAATATGATAAAGTTCACTTGAGTTTACCTCTTTTTTTTTTCGATAGTCTACCTTGTCGTTACTCATTTATTAGCAGGATTTAACACTCAAAAAAGGAACTTTTCATGCGGTTCGAACGTTTGGGGACGTTTTGTTTTTCTGGATTCGCATCTCTTATTATTTTTTCTGCGGCGCAAGCGGCAAACCTTGAAATTTCGCAGCAACCGAGCGGCGGAGAGAGCTTTGAAGAAGAGACCTCTCTTGAGGCGATACTGGACGCTGAAATTTTCGAAAATCAACGGATGGAAGAAAGCGTTGAACTGCTCAATTCTGAAAAAATCGAAGAAGAATTCGCTACGGAAATTGCGAATGAAATTGACGCCGCAAACGATACCGGCGCCGCAAACGAATCTACCGACGAGTCCCAAACGACAAATCTGATTCCGCCAAGCGAATCGATTGAAAACAGTTTGGAAACCCAGACCCAGCCAAAAGAAAACGTTCAATTGGCTCTTTCTTCTCCGATTTTCAAATCGATTGAAGGAGAGGCGCCTCTTGCGGCCCCTGTTCGTTGGGCGAAAGAAGTGATTCGCGAAATGGAATCCAACGTCGTCGATTACTCGTGCACTCTTTCCAAACGCGAAAGGGTCAACGGGATTCTTGGTAAAAAAGAATCAATCTCCGTAAAACTTCGTCACGAGCCTTTCAGCGTCTATCTTAAATTTGAAAAGCCGAGAAAGTTAACCGGTCGGGAAGTCATCTACGTAGAAAACGAAAACGACGGAAAATTACTGGCTCACGGCGTCGGTCTGGAAGCAATGGTCGGAACCATGCAGATCGAACCGGGCAGCCGACTGGCGATGAAAGGAAATCGTTATCCTATCACGAATCTGGGAATGCTTAATCTGGTAAAACTTCTTGTCGCGCTTGCGGAAAAAAATCTCCATGAGAGCAGCATATCCGTGCGTTATTTCGACGCGTTGATCGACGGAAAAGAATGCGTCTGCGTAGAAGTCGTCAATTCAAATCCCCAAATTAATTTCCAGTTTCATCGAATTCAGGTTTTTGTGGACATGGAATTAAATCTGCCGGTCAAATTCGTCAGCTGGGGATGGGGAAATAATGGAGAAAAGCCGTTAATGGAAGAATACGCGTATTCCAATATTAAATTAAATAAAGGATTCACCGATCAGGACTTCGACGTCAGAAACCCTGAATATGAATTTCGGGAATCCAAAAAATAAAATCCAAATATCCTTGACAAAACGGATTTTTTCATCATTTGCGTCCGTTGACGCGCGCAATATAATTTTGGCGGGATCGAGATGAGCACCGCCAATTTTTTTGTCTCGCGGCCCACGGTAAGTATTTTTGTCTTTTTTATGGAAGGATTAAAATGATGAAAAAATATTTCGCTTCGATCTGTCTGTTCCTCCTGGTAAATTTCTGTACCTGGAATCTGGCAATCGCCGACTCTTCTTTTCATACGAAATCAATGCTGCGTTCAGGTCGTCCCAGACCCGTCTCGGTAGTTGCGAATGAAGCTGTCGGCGAAAAAGTCATTGCCGTCACGGAAGTTGAAGACGACGGAAATACCAAAATCACAGACTCCAAAATCACAAAAGAAAACGAGGACGGTTCGAAAGACGTAATAGAAGAAGTCACGGTTGAGGATTCCGAAAAGAATACCGACTCAATTGAAGAACAGTCTCTCGAAGAAGAAAATTGCGGTTGCGAAAACGAGATTACGGCAAACGCATGCTGCGACGACTGCGAATCAACCGCCGTCTGCGGCTGTTTCCGGCGTTGCCATCGCCGTTGCCGTTGCTGCGCTCCGGTCTCCTGCTGCGAATCGTGCGGAACTTCCGTTCTGGGAAATCATTACTCCAACTGGGACAATTCCCCGTGTTGCGAGTCCTCCTGCTGCGATACGAACTGTTGCGGAACGTCCGTTTGCTGCACAACGTCCAGACATTGCGGAATCCGTTGCCGCAGAATGCATCGCCGAGCCTGGCGCTGCTGCCGTCCGGACTTCTGCGCTCCGACCTGCTATTCCAGCTGTTCTTCAACATACGCCGAACCGATCTATCGAGAATCAATTCGTCCAACTGAACTTTCCAGAGCTGCGGCCGTCCTCCCCGCCGACTCCTGCGGTTGCGGACGTTGACCTGAAAAAGGAAAAATCCTTTAAAGCCGCGTAACTAACGGGGCGAACGGTCTGCGACCGGCAGAAAAACAGATTCCGCCGGTCGTTTTTGGCTTCAAATCAGGATAATTTTCACTTAATCAAAAAAACGGCAGAATCAAATCAGAATCCGAGTCCAGCCGGAAACATTTCCAAAAGCCGCATTCCGAACAAAATCCAGAAAACAGCGATTACCGGAGCGAGCAGATTGGTCGTCAGAATTGCGACGGCGGCGACGCTTGAAGAACCGCCGTAAAGTTTAGTAAACATAATAATGAGCATTGCCGTCGGCATCGGGGCCTGAATCACCAGAATTTGCTGGAGAAGCGGATTTCCTGGAAAACAAAGCGCCGTCAAAATCATCAGCGCGGGAAAGAAAAGCGCTCGAAAAAAGAGCGTCCATCCCATAATTACGTATGTTCGGAAACTCTTAAAATTGATATGCCGCTCCGCCACCTGGTCAAAAATCATGGCTCCAATAAAAATAAGCGGCGCCGTAATCTGCGCAAGACCG
>CAZWOV010000127.1:3766-7480 GCA_964635645.1 uncultured Planctomycetaceae bacterium
AATACACTGCGGAATATTTCCATCCTCTCCCATCCGAAAACCGGCAAGATTCAAAAAAATTGCGAGAAAAATTGTCAAAAACGGCGTACTCAAAACATTTTTCCACCACCCTTTCTGAAGTCCGCCCGCCAGATACGGCACGATGCAAAGCCAGACGGAAAGCTCTATTCCCAAAATAAAAATAAAAAGGGCCGCCGCATATTCCGGCTTGTCCGGGTAAAGAAACTGAATAATAGGAACGGGAACGTATCCGTAATTGAAGAGAGAAGCCGTACTCAAAAAGGTGCGTCGCTCCGCGTCGTTTTTCAATTGGGTTAGCCATTGAGGAAGGCTCGTAAAAAGACGAACGATCATCATCCCCAAAAGTACCGAACAGAAGCCGAAAATCGGCAGGACGCCGTACGCCGCAAAATTTTCTTTCAGCGGCGCGGTCATGATTTTACTGAAAATCAGACACGGATAAAGAACGTTCAGGCAGAGACTCATCGTCGAAGCGTCCGCTTCAGGCCGCAATACTCTGACGTAACGAAGAAATCCGCCGAGAATGACCAGAAAAAAAATCATTAACGTTGCGTTCAAAACAGGTTCAATCATTTGCGTCCTTCCCGAATCTCAGGAAATCTGAAAAGCGCCTAAAAACAATAAGCTCTTCAAAACTCATAGGATATCGACACGCGCAACGTTCCTTCGACGAATTCTTTCGTCTTTCAAACTATTCGGCATAAAAATACCGGCAATCCTTCCGGTTCCCATTCGCGTTTGCCCAAATCAAACGGAAAAAGGGGCGCCGGAAAACGCCTAAGTCCGAAACATGCGTATTATCTATTAAAAATTGCTTTAGGAGTAAATACTTCTACGAATCGTAAATACCCCTAAAGCAAAGCAGCTCCGCTCTATTTTGATTATTTCACGAGCAATTTGCGAAGGACCGTTTGAAGAATACCGCCGTTTCGATAGTATTCAATCTCAACCGGCGTATCAATACGGACCGTCGTCTGGAACGATACTTCTTCGCCGTCGGCATTCCTGGCCGTAACCGCGATCGTCTGCGCGGGTTTGAGAGTTTTCATATCAAAAACAATATCAAACGTTTCCTCGCCCGTCAATCCCAGGCTTTTCCAGCTCTCGCCATTCTGAAATTGAAGCGGGAGAACGCCCATTCCAACCAGATTGCTGCGATGAATACGTTCGTAACTCTGCGCAATAACCGCGCGAACGCCAAGCAGACAGGCGCCTTTCGCCGCCCAGTCGCGGCTGGAACCGGTTCCGTATTCCGCGCCCGCAAGAACAATAAGCGGAACGCCCGTTTCGCGGTACTTCACCGCGGCGTCATAGACGGACGTCTCTTCGCCGTCCGGCATAAAGCGCGTCACTCCGCCTTCCGTTCCGGGAGCAAGCAAATTACGCAGACGAATATTGGCAAACGTTCCGCGCGTCATCACGCGGTCATTCCCTCGACGAGAACCGTAACTGTTGAATTCTTTCTGTTCGACGCCGGAATCAAGAAGGAAACGGCCGGCAGGACTATCCTTTTTAATCGCTCCCGCGGGAGAAATATGGTCCGTCGTAATCGAATCGCCCAGAGCCAGCAGGACGCGGGCCGAGCGGATTGAATAATCTTTTTCCGTATCGAGCGCGACCGTCATTTCCGTCATGAACGGCGGTTCCTGAACGTACGTACTCTTCAAATCCCACGGGAAAAGATCGGAACGACCGGCGGGAATCGCGTTCCACTGCTTCATTCCCTCGTCCGTCGTGTTCGGATCGCACTCGAACACGCTCGAATACCGTTTCGTAAACATTTCCGGAAGTACGGAAGACTTTTCCGCCTCGGCAATTTCTTCGTCCGTCGGAAAGACGTCGCGCAGGAAAACCGGCTTGCCGTCCGGGTCCGTTCCCAACGGCTGTGTTTCAAAATCAAAATCAACGGTTCCGGCCAACGCATAAGCCACGACAAGCGGCGGGCTGGCAAGGTAATTCGCCTTCACAAGCGGATTAACGCGCCCTTCGAAATTGCGGTTTCCGCTTACGACCGCCGCCGCGACAAGCTCGTTTTCCGTAATGGCTTTACCGACGTTTTCGACGACCTGTCCGCTGTTTCCGATACACGTAAGACAGCCGTATCCGACGGTCTGGAAACCGAGTTGATCCAGAAACGCGCTCAAACCGGCTTTGTCAAGATAATCCGTCACGACGCGGCTTCCGGGAGCCAGCGACGTCTTAACCCACGGCTTTGTTTGAAGGCCCTTCTCCACCGCGTGTTTAGCCAGCAGACCGGCGGCGAGCATAACGCCCGGATTACTGGTGTTTGTGCATGAAGTAATGGACGCGATGACGACGGCGCCGTGACCAATCGCGCTTTCGCCGCCGTCCGCGTTAACCACCGTCCCCGTCCGTTTCGCAGACGCTTCGTCCAGAGCGAATCCCCGTTTCTCGACAGGCGCGGCAAGAGTTTCGGCAAATTTCGCCTTCATGTTCGAGAGAAGAATACGGTCCTGCGGACGCTTTGGACCGGCAAGACACGGCTCTACGCTCGAAAGATCCAGCGTAAGGACCTTCGTGTATTCCGGAGTGGGCGCGTCCGGCGCACGGAAGAGCTTCTGGAGCTTCGTATAGTTTTCGACCAACGCAACTTCTTCGTCGGTACGTCCGGTCTGACGCAGATAATCAAGAGTCTGTTCGTCTATCGGGAAAAATCCCATCGTCGCGCCGTATTCCGGTCCCATGTTCGCCAACGTCGCGCGGTCGGCAAGTTTCATCGTAGGAACCCCGTCGCCGAAATACTCGACGAACTTCCCTACCACGCCTTCTTTACGCAGCATTTCCGTAATGGTGAGAACCAGGTCCGTCGCCGTAACGCCGGGTTTAAGTTTGCCGGTAAGCTCCACGCCGATAACGTCCGGCAACAGCATATAGAGCGGTTGACCAAGCATAACGGCCTCCGCCTCGATTCCACCGACGCCCCAGCCAAGAACGCCCAGACCATTAATCATGACCGTATGAGAGTCCGTGCCGACGAGCGTGTCGGGGAACGCGACGTTTTCGCCGTTTTCATCTTTCTGAAGGAAAACGCATTTCGCAAGATATTCAAGATTGATCTGGTGAATAATCCCCATGCTCGGCGGAACGGCGCGAAAATTATCAAGCGTGTTCTGCGCCCAGCGGAGAAGCGCGTAACGCTCGCTGTTCCGGTGAAATTCCAATTCAAGGTTCTTCGCAAAAGCGTCGCAGGAACCAAAATAGTCCGTCTGAACGGAATGGTCGATGACCAGATCTACTGGAACGAGAGGATTGATTTTCTTTGTATCGCCGCCAAGACGCTCCATGGCGCCGCGCATTGCCGCAAGGTCCACCACGCAGGGCACGCCGGTAAAGTCCTGAAGAATTACGCGCGCCGGCTTAAACGGAATCTCCATCCGTTCGCCGTTCGGCGTCCAGGACGCAATATTCCGGATATCCTTCTCGCAAACTTCAAAATCATCGCAGTTTCTCAGCGCTGATTCAAGCAGAATACGAATTGAATAAGGAAGTTTATCCAGATCCGCAATGGAATCAAGGGCTGAAAGTCGATAAAGAACGGCCTGACCGTTCCCGGAGTCAAAAGTTGTCCGCGCGTGGAACGGATCGATTTTTTTGTGGTTTTCCATGAGTTTCTCCATAATTAAAGAAAAAACATGTCCGAAGACAGTTCAATTTTCAACTATTTTACCATTT
>CAZWOV010000128.1:0-7476 GCA_964635645.1 uncultured Planctomycetaceae bacterium
CGACGAAGTTGAAATTCCGTTTGGCGTTCGTACGATTGAATGGACGGCCGACGACGGATTTCATCTCAACGGCAAACGCTGTCAGCTTAAAGGAGTGAATCTTCACCACGACCAGGGAATCTGCGGAGCGGCTTCTCACCCGGCCGCGGTTGAGCGTCAGCTCCGAATCATGAAAGAAATGGGAGTAAACGCCGTGCGTACGAGCCATAATCCCAACTCGGCGGTTTTCATGGACCTTTGCGACCAAATGGGATTTATTGTCTGGGACGAACTTTTCGACAAATGGGACTCGACGGTCGATCTTTTTGACCAGACCCAATTCGACGCATTTACCGAACGGCAGGTTCGTCAGCTCGTTTACCGCGACAGAAACCGCCCCTCCGTCTGCGTCTGGTCGATCGGCAACGAAGTGTTCGACGTGGAACGCGGAGAAAAAGGCTCCTCCAACCCCTTCCTTGACGGTCCGCGCCGCGTCCGCCACATCGCGGATTGCTTCCGCAAACTGGACCCGACGCGCAAAACCGCTTTCGGGTGCTGCGTTTCCCAAACCTGCGTTCCGGGCAATCACACGCGGGACGGCGTGGACGTCGTCGGATGGAATTACGGCGCTCAATATCAAAAAGGGCGGCTTCGATATCCGGAAAAATGCATGGTCTACTCGGAAAGCGCTTCCGCAGTCTCAACGCGCGGATACTATGAACTTCCGCACCCCGCGAAAAAGGATCAGTTCAACTCCGCGACGCATCAGGTGGACGGTTTCGACTGGTGTTCCGTTCCCTGGGGCGACATTCCGGACGTGGAATTTGACCGCATGGAAAAAGATCGCTACGTCGCCGGCGAATTTGTCTGGACCGGTTTCGACTACCTCGGCGAACCTTCTCCCTTCAATGAAGCCGCGCGTTCCAGTTATTTCGGAATCGCAGACCTCTGCGGGATTCCCAAAGACCGTTACTTTCTCTACCGCAGTTACTGGAATCAGAACGCGGAAACCGTCCATATCCTGCCGCACTGGAACTGGAACGTCGGCGACAAAACGCCCGTTTACGTTTACTCAAGCGGCGATTCCGCCGAGCTTTTCCTAAACGGCAAATCGCTTGGAAAACGCTCGAAAATCAAGAATCCGGCCGCCGTCCAAAACGAAACGTTAACCATGGGCGGGCGTAAACCGACGATTTCCGCCAGTTCATCGGAAACCCGCGACGGGAAAACAAACGCGCCGGAAAAAGCGTTTGATTCCAATTCGGAAAGCCGCTGGTGCGCGTCCAGCGCCGCCGACGGCGAATGGCTCCGGATAGATTTTGAAAAAGAGATCGATCCGATTCCTCAAATAATCGTTCTTGAACAATCCGCCGAAAAGTACCGTTTCCGACTTGAACTCTCCAACGACGGTCAGACATGGGAAACGGCCTTCACGCATGACCGCGCCGCCGCATCCGGAAACTCCGTTCAGATTCCGGCGTCCGCCTGGAACTCCCCCGCCCGTTCGTTCCGCCTGATTTTCGACGAAACGGCTCCCGGAGTCTGGGCCTCGGTTCGAGAATGGCGTTTCTTCGAAAACGCTTCTCAAACGGACTCTCTCCCGTCGTACTACGCCGTAATCGACAAATACCGTCTCCGCTGGGAAAACGTTCCGTTTGAACCCGGAACGCTCGAGGCCGTCGCATACCGCGCCGGAAAAGAAATCGGACGGCAGACTTTGCGCACGTCCGGCGAAATCGCCGTGATTCGTCTAACTCCGGAAAAAGAGCGCTTTGCCAACAACGACGATCTGATTTTCGTTTTGGCGGAAGCGGTTGACGAAAAAGGAACGCTCTGCCCGAATGAAATGCGTTCCTTCTCCGTCTCTATCGACGGTCCCGCCGAACTCGTCGGAATTGGAAACGGAAATCCCATGGGATACGACCCGCTCGGCGACGACTCGCATTCACTCTTTTACGGGAAAGCAATGATCGTTCTCCGAAGTACCGACGCGGACGGAAAAACGGTTCGTCTGAAAGTCGTCCCGGACGGTCTTCGTGAAAGCGAAGCGATTTTGAAAAAATAAATTTGAAAAAACGCGCGCAACGGGGGCGAGCAAACGACTCGTCCCCGTTTTTCTCTTTTTTTAGCTTTTTACTTCTCCCGGCCCTTGAAATTTCTTGAGCAATAGAGTAAAATACAGAAAGTAAGCAAAATATTCCCCCTCAAAATATGCCTTTTTCTTCATATTTTGAGGAATTTTAGAAAACGCAACTCTGGAGAAAACGGAGTCCGTCGGGTTTCGTTTCCTCTATTTACCCCCAGGAGTTTTTGAGATGACTCAAACAGGAATGATGTTGGCCCAGCTTTTTTTACTGGTTCTCGGGCCATGGAATATTTCATTTGACGCGGATACCGCAATTCTTAAACTTGAAAATCAGGAACAGAAAATCGCGGTGGAAGGAACTCTTTCATTCGTCAGCAACGGTAGGGAGTGGAAAATCGTCAATCCGCGCGACGCCGTTCCGAATCGTCTCGGAATCGTAGACAAAAATAACGACGTTCAGGGCTATCTTACCTTCCAGCAAAACGGCGACCGCCTCGCAATTCTTTTCTCCCACCGTACGCGCCAGTTTTACTCCGGAACAATGAAATTCGATGGAAAAATCAAATTCCGCGAAACCTCTTTCGCATGCAAAACGCAGGCCTCAACCTCGGAGCGCGTTCTGTTCCTCGGCGCCGGTTCCGCCAATTCAATGACGAACGACGCGCTCTTCGCTCCGGAAGAGGACCTTGCGCTTCAGATTCAAAGCGCCAATCTGAACATTTCGTCAATTCCCCAAACCCCAGGCGAATACGCTTTCCAGGCGTCGGGACGGATTGAGGAAACGGCCGAAGCTTCTTTCGTTTTTAACGTAGAGAAAAACTACCTTCAGACCCGCTACATTCCGTATTATTCGCCGATCAACCGGAAACGCGCTCCCAAAGCCCCTACCGGATGGATGTCCTGGAATCTTTATTTCGACAAAGCGACGGCGGAAGACAATTTGGCCGAAGCGAGAATCGGTAAAAAATTCCTTCAACCGTTCGGCATGGAATTCTGGCATATCGAATCGTGGCAGGGAAATTCCGACCAGCTCCCCGTCTCCAATTTCTACAATTTGAATCTTGAAGTCAACGAAAAGCAGTTCCCCAAAGGAATGAAACAGCTGGCCGACGACATTCGCGCACTGGGTTTCCGCCCCGGAATCTGGACGGCCCCTTTCGGAACCGGCAACGAGGAATTTTACGCCCAGCATAAAGACTGGTTCCTTCACGACAAAAACGGCCAGCCCATGCGCACGTGGAACGGAAAATTCACCATTGACCCATCCAATGACGAAGTAATCGCTCACCTGCGGAAGATTCACGATATCGCGGCGCATGAATGGGGTTACGAATACTTCAAAATCGACGGTATGTCGGGCGCCGGAGCCGGATATTGCGCTCATTTCTTTGAACGTCCGGAAGTAAAAGCCGCCATGAAGGATCCCAACTGCCCGAATCCATTTGAACGATGCGCCAAAGCGTTTCGAGACGGAATCGGGGAAGACCGCGTTTTCAACGCGTGCCAGGGGCATTTCTGCGGTCCGGAACCGCGTTACGCCGACTGCGGAAGAATTGGCGCCGATATCGTTCATCCCAATAAACCGGTCGGCTGGGCAAACCTCATGAATCAGGCCGGGCGAACGCACAATCAGATCTTTGCCCACAATATCGTCTTCTACGCGGACCCCGACACCCTGCTGGTCAACGACGCGCTCTCAATGGAAGAAGCCCGGCTTTCTACCGTCGTAGTGGCTCTTCCGGGACAAATGATGTTCTCCGGCGACAAACTGGCGGAACTCCCAATGGAAAGAATGCGCCTGCTCCAACAGGCGCTGCCGCCGACGCCCGATATTCATCCGATGAATCTTTACCCGATTTTCCACCTTCTTCCCGTTTGGGATCTCAAAGTAAAACGCGCGTGGGAAGACTACGACGTCGCGGCTGTCTTCAACTGGAACGACGAAAGCGCTGAAATCGGATTCACGTTCTCGGAAATCGGTTTGGACGAAGACGCCGACTACATTCTCTACGAGTTCTGGACCAATCAATTTGTCGGCCGGGTCAACGGAAGCTACTCCGCCCAAATTCCTCCCCACGCCGTCCGCCTCTACGCAATTCACCGCGCGGAAAACCATCCGCAGTTCCTTTCTTCCGACAGACACGTCGCCCAGGGCGCCGTCGACGTAAAAGCAATAGCCTGGAACGCCGACTCCGCAACCATTCGGGGCGACGCGGCTCTCGTGGGAAATTTCCCAACCACGTTCCGATTTGCCGTTCCGGAGGGCTTTGAAGTTAAAGACGTCAAGACGAATACCGACGGCGTTAAAGTTGAAAACTGGCTGGAAGCCGACGGTAAAGTCCTTGCCGTAAAGCTCGCGGCCAACGTTTCTCTGGACGCAGAATTCACGATCAGTTTCTAAAAACTTTTCCGGACGCCCTGGTCGATATCAGGGCGTTTTTCTTTCAATACACGAAAACGTTCCGCACTCTCGCGCGACGGAAAACGGGGGGACAAACATGACAAACGAACGCCCCCGTTCTGAAAAAGGAGACTTTTTCCTGCTTTTCCCTCTTGACAATTCTCAACTTTACGAGTAAAATACCGCGATTGAAATCCTTTTTCAACTTTCCATCTCTAACTCCCTAACCCCAACGATTCACATGATCTGCGTAACAATCGCGCGTCCTTCGCATCGTCAAATGTTGTCGGACCATCAGTTTTTAGCGGAACAGGGCGTTCCGCTTGTCGAACTTCGTCTTGATCATCTTCAGGCGGAACCCGATTTTCAAACCCTTCTGGCGCGTCGTCCCACGCCCGTCGTCGTAACGTTGCGCAAAGCTGAAGACGGCGGCGTTTTTGGAAGTACGGAAGAAAAACGCCGCGCTCTGCTCGTCGCGGCAATGAACGCCGGAGCCGACTATGTCGATCTTGAGGATGGGACCGCCGGTGAAATTCCGCGTCAAGGAACGGCCAAACGTATCGTCAGTTACCATAATTACGTCGAAACGCCGGAAGACCTGGAAACTCTTTACCAAAGAATGGCCGATCAGGACGCGGACGTCGTCAAAATCGTCTGCATGGCCAGAAATCCCATCGATTCCCTGCGAATGCTTGAATTAACCGCGTCCAAAAGAAACGCAAAAGTCCCCGTCGTCGGTTTCTGCATGGGGGAAATGGGCAAACCCTCGCGAATCCTCTGTCAGGCCTTCGGAGCCCCTTTCGCTTACTGCGCGTTCAACGCCGAGGCCGCGGTAGCTCCCGGTATGATTTCATGGGAGGAAATGCGCAATCTCTATCGAGCGGACCAACTCTCGCCAAATACGAAAGTTTTCGGCGTGGTTGCCGATCCCGTCGGTCATTCAATGAGTCCTCTTATTCATAATTCGGCCTTCATTCAGAAGCAATTGCCCGACCGCGTCTACGTTCCGCTTCTCATCCCGCCGGAGAACCTTGCGGAATTTATGAAAAAAGCGCCGAAAAGCATGAATCTGAAAGGAGCGAGCGTCACCATCCCGCATAAAGAAGCCGTTATTCCGCTTCTGGACAGCGCCGACGCTTCCGTCAAAATTATCGGCGCGTGCAATACGGTCCTTTGGGACGACGACGGAAAATCTTTCGGAACCAATACCGACTATCAGGCGGCCATGAGCAGTTTCGCGGATATTCTCTCCGCGCCTGGACCTCATCGCATCGACGGCTGGACCGAGCCTCTCGACGATCCGGAAACCGGCGCCGTCCTTGCCAAACCGCTCGTTGGAAAAACCGCTCTGATCATGGGAGCCGGAGGAGTCGGAAAAGCTCTTGCCATAGGTTTAGCTCGACGCGGAGCCAAACTGATTCTTACCGACGTCGATTTTCTTCGCGCGGAAACGTTAGCCGATCGACTCAAACAGGACGGCTATTCCGTCGACGCCGTTCAGTGGAGCGCACGGCACGGCGTTCACGCGCAATTCCTCGTCAACTGCACTCCCGTCGGAATGTCGCCAAACGAAAACTATACCCCGTACGATCCGGACGCAATCTCGCCGTCAAACGTCTGCTTCGACGCCGTCTACAATCCGGAGGAAACGCTCTTTATTCGAACCGCGCGTGAAAAAGGAGCCGCGGTAATTAACGGGCTTCAGATGTTCGTACGTCAGGCGGCTCTCCAGTTTGAACGGTTCGCAAACGCGGCCCCGCCGACTGAAACCATGAGACAAGTCGTTAAACAGCGTCTGGAACAGTAACCGATTTCAAAGAATGCGGGGCGCGGAATACCCCAAAATTTGAGCCGTCCGTTCGTTTTGCAATAAATCGAGCGGGCGGCTTTGATTTCGTCGGAAACGTTCGTTCGTCCGAAAAAAAACGCGCGGGATTCCCGCGCGAAATACTCTGAAAGATATCAAACGTTCTTCCTGCTTCTCAATTTCCGATTGCGGTCAACCGCCCAGATTCCAAAGACTCCCGAAAGAAGAAGGAGCCAGGCGCCGGGTTCAGGAAGCGAAGAACTGTTTCCAACGAGAAGCGAATAGTTGCCGTTGGAAAACTGAAGGGAAAGTCTGGCGTCGGCGTCCAGCGCGCTCAGTTCAAAAACCGCGCCGTCCCAGGACGGAGCCGCGTCGTTCGTCCGAATAAAATCCAGAACAAGAACGTCCGTCGGGCTGACCTCGCCTTCATACGCGATATTGAAAACCGCATTGGAAAGATCGGCCGAATTTGCAGTAATACCGAAAAAGTCTTCCGACGTTCCCGTCAGAGCAACGTCCAGAACGCTCCCCGCGGCGTTGAGAATACCGTTCACAGTTAAATCGCCTAAAGCGGCTTCCTCGTCAATTTGCAGAGTCGCGCCCGCGGCCAGGGTAAGATCTTTACCAATCGTACCATTTCCGGAGAAGGTTCCTTCCGCGACGGTGAGATTGAAGGCGTCGCTCGAAGCGGCAGGAGAGCCGTTGAAAATAAACCGCCCTTTGTTTTCGGTAACCGCGACGGTCTTGGAGCCGCTGACGTTTCCATTAAGCGCCGCGTCGCCGGTCCCCGCGTTCTTCAACGTAATTCCGGTCGAGCTAATCTTCCATGGGTTCGCCAACGTAATATTCGAATCCGCCGTATCAAAAGTAATCTGAACATCTTTGCCGTTCGTATCGACGGCGCCGGTTCCCAGAGCGTTGGAAGATTTCAACGTCAGATAGTTCGTACCGCTGGTATTCTCAAACGTCGAGCCGCCGGTCCATGAATTATTTCCGGAAAGAACAATGGTAGACGGCTTGCTTTCTTTCGTGTTGAAGGTCATCTTCCCTTCGCCCGAAATATCGCCGGAAATCGTAAGAACCATCCCCTGATCTTTCCATCCCACGCGGAGTCCGCCGCCGGACGCTCCGCGAACAATGGAATTTCCAACGTTGGGGCTGTTATTGTTATTGTACATTATTCCATTATTAAGCGTAATGGTC
>CAZWOV010000129.1:0-7473 GCA_964635645.1 uncultured Planctomycetaceae bacterium
CTTTTTTTGTGCATAATGCGGAGCTTGGAGTTTGGAGTTGATAGTTGATAGTTGAGGGGGGAGCGAGAGCGCGGCGGTTTCTCTCTTCGCGCCAACTTTTTCTCAAAAAATTTTTCTGCGTACCCAGTTCATTCGTCATATTCTATGAGGTGAATCGTTTTCTCGCAATTATTTTAAATTGGAGAAAAATCATGAGAAATTTAAAAATTTTAAACAAAACCTATTGGGAGGTTTATTCAATGCGATGGTTTTTGATTTTTGCGCTTTTTTGTTCTGTTAGTATTGGTTGCAGTTCCGAGTCATACAAGGAGCCTTCCGCAGGCGCTCGCAAGGTTCTGACGGTGAACGGCGTTGAATTTGTCTTCTGTTACTGTCCCGCGGGGGAGTTTATGATGGGTAGTCCGGAAAACGAATCGGACCATAAGGACAACGAACAGCACAAAGTCCGCTTAACCAAAGGCTTCTGGCTTCTTGAAACGGAGGTAACGCAGGAGATGTGGGAGTCCGTGATGGGCACGACGTTGGAAGAGCAGAATCAGAAATCGGATATGAATGGATTCAAAGGCGTGGGCCCTAAGTGTCCTATGTATCACGTAAACTGGAATGAGAGCAAGGAATTTTGTGAGAAATTAAGCGCTGAATTGGGTCGAGAAATTAAGCTCCCGACGGAGGCGCAATGGGAATACGCTTGCCGGGCAGGAACGACGGAAGCCTATGCCGGCGATCTTGATTCGATGGGCTGGTATCTCGATAATTCGGATAGAAAGACCCACAAAGTTGGGCAGAAGAATCCAAACGCTTGGGGCCTTTACGACATGCACGGCAACGTGATGGAATGGTGTTCGGACTGCTGGGACGAAGAATACTACGCAGAATCGCCAGTGCGCGACCCGGAAAACACTTCCTCTTCTTCCACGCGCCGCGTGAATCGTGGCGGGTGTTGGTTCGTGGGCGCCGAGATGTGTCAATCGGCGTGCCGTAATGGGAGTGAATCTGATATTCGGTGCAATTTTCTGGGCTTGCGCGTTCTTTTAGTTCCCAGCTCCAGGGAATAGATTAGCCCGATATCATTTTCTTGATTGTGAATGAAATAAAAAGGTTGCCCGAACGGAATCTGGATGGAGCCAGGCGCGTTTTTCCGTTCGGCGTTTTGGTTTTGGGGAAGAAGTGAAATAAACGTATTTTAAGAGCTTGGCAGAATCTGGTTGAGAAGGGTGAAATACCTGGGGTTGTTTTTGTTAAGCGGTCTTAAGGCCGAACGTTTTGGGATTTGGGGGATTTCCGTTTTTTAAGAGAGACGGGAACGTTGCGCTTTACCTTTTGATTTTTGTCGGGGCAGTCCGCCGCTGAAAATGAATTGAAGGTTTTCTGTTCCCTGGGTTAATGGGTAGTGGGAGGCGGCGACGTTCGGCGAAAGTTAAGTAAGGTAGTTTTGACGGTCCGCCGCCCTGCTCTGGAAGCGCGACGGGCGTTTTTTTAAGTGAATAGGAGGAAAAGGAGGAAGAGTACGAGGAGGATAAGACCAACGATTGCCCAGACGATCCAGACTTTTCCAAGTCGGAGTTCTTCAAGTTCCCGTTCTTTTTTCTTTTCCTGTATGAATTCCAGGCTATTTTCCAGCATGAGATCGTAAACGGAACGGCAGACGGGACATTGAACGCGTTGTCCGAGCATCTCTTTGTCGACGTCGAGAACATGTCCTTTCGGGCACGGAATGTGAAGTAATTCCAGTTCGGCGGCTTTGGGGGGCGCTTTGACGGCCTGCGCAAGCATTTCCTTCGTCATGGCGGCGTTCTGGATTTTCTGCTCTTTTTCTTTTTTCTGCTTCATCATATCAAAAGGATTCGCATTGGCTGGAGCATCCGATTGATTTTTGGCTTTGCCGTTGGATTCGACGTTGGGAAAGGTATTAAAAAATTTTTCTCCGGAACCCGCTTGATTTTGCGCGGAGGGGGTAAAATCAAGGTTTGAGAGGGCGTTTTCAGAGTGATCGACGACCGGAGTAACTACCGGCGTGACGACCGGCTCGGCCTGCGGCGGAGGAGAGGGAATGATAAACTGGATGGAGCAAACGGGACAAGCGATAACGCTTCCGGCATGAGCGTCGTTGGCCTGAAGCAGATGTCCTTTGGGGCAATAAAATTGGAAATTCATATTTTTTCTCGCGGCGCGGCGAGCCGTGCAGTTAAAATGTATTTTCCGATCAGAACAACTTTTATGAATTTGCGAAGTCGAGCTATCGGGCTGAAAAAACTGAAATGAAAAAAATAAAAGAAATGTTTTTTCCATTATACCATAGAATTATGTCTAAAAGTTAAATAAATTTAAAATTTTTTGAAAAAAAGGAGAAATGTTTGTATTTTTTTGGGGAATGAATCTTGACATAGTCGCAAAATCTGGTAGGATATTAAGTTTAACAGGGAGTTTTTTGGGGAGAGATGAAAATAGTCCCCTTTCCTGTGCGGGAAATTTTTAATGCCGCGAAGAAACTTGCCGAAGAGTTCCGGTTTGTCCGGGCGCCTTCAGGCCAAACAGTCGTGCTAAAATCGGAGTTTGAAATGGAAAATAATGAATTGAATCCCCAGACTGAAAGTGTTCAGGAAAATGCTCAGGCAGAAGCCGTTCAGGTTCAGGAATCGTCCGTAGCAGAAGCGCAGGTGGATCTTGAAGGCGCACGAGAAGAGATGAAGAACAAGAGAGCGCCTTTGACCGCTGAGGAAGAGGCGGAACTGGACAGCGCGATGGCGGGCGGAGACCTTGACTCGATGCTGAAGGATTCTATCAGCGCGCCTGTCACGCTTGAGGTTTCGTCCAAGATTACCGTGAAAGTGATCAAAGTTGCGAGCGACAATGTTTTTGTCGAGATTAGCGACAAGCAGGGACTTATTCCTCTTAAGCAATTTAAAGAAAATCCGGAAGTGGGCGCGGAAATTCAGGTCGTCGTCGCGAAGGAAAATAATGCGGACGGTCTTTTTGAGGCTAATCTTCCCGGCAGCGCCGTCAGCAATGCGGACTGGAGCGAACTCGAAAAGGGTATGACGCTTGAAGTAACCATTACGGGAAGTAACGCGGGCGGTCTCGAATGCAAGGTGAAGAGTCTTCGCGGATTTATTCCGATGAGCCAAATTACCGTAGGACGCGTTGAGAACGTGGAGCAGTATATCGGTCAAAAGATGGACTGCGTTATTACGGAATTGAACCCCAAGCGCCGTAATCTTGTTTTGAGTCATCGTAAGGCTCTTGATCGGGAACGCGATGCGAAACGCGAAGAAGTGTTTGCTTCTCTTGAAGTTGGGCAGATTCATACGGGAACCGTTCGTAAGATTATGGATTTCGGCGTGTTTGTCGATATTGGCGGCGTCGACGGATTGCTTCATATCAGCCAGCTTTCGTGGGAACGGGTGAAACATCCGTCGGATGTTTTGAAAGAGGGCGATGAAGTTACGGTTCGTATTGAAAAGATCGATCCGAAGACGAAAAAAATCAGTTTTGCCTACCGGGATCTTCAGGTTAACCCGTGGGCGAATATTGAGGAGAAATATCCGGTTGATTCTACGATAACTGGTAAAGTAACTAAAATTACGGACTTCGGTGCGTTTGTCGAGCTGGAATCCGCGGTCGAGGGACTGGTTCATATTTCCGCGCTTGCCAATCGTCGCGTTGAAAAAGTGACGGACGTCGTGAATGTTGGCGACGAAGTGACGGCGAAAGTTCTTTCCGTCGATGGAAAGAAACACAAGATAAGTCTTTCCATCAAAGCTCTTCTTGAAGCTCCTGCAGTGGAGAAGAAAGAAAAGGAAGAGAAAAAAGAAGACAAAAAAGTTGAAGATCGTGAAGTTACTCCAACCGGTAAACGTCCGAAAGCGTCATTTAAAGAATTGCGCGGCGGACGTGATTCTGGTAAAACCGGCGGTTTGTTTGGCTGATTTGGCGCGCTCTGATTTGGGGCTTTGCCGATAGATTTGAATTTTATGAGCGAACGGCGTATTTCGTAAAAGGGATACGCCGTTTTTTTAATCGGCAGAGTATTTGTTGGAAAAATTTCCGGAAGAGCGTCTGCGCTTTATTTGCGGACCGGTCCATTCGTATTGAAGAATTTGAAAGAAATGGAGGAAAGTCTTAAAAAAAGTTTTGGGGGTTTATTGAATTTTTTTTTATCTATGGTAAAATGAAGAAAATTATTTAGGGAGATTTCCCTTCAGGATCATTTGTTTTTTTATTGCGAGATCAAACCCATGTTCATTTCCCTTGACTGGCTTTCGGATTTTGTGGATCTTTCGGGTATTACGCCGGAAAAAATAGCGAATCGTCTTACTCTTGGTACTGCGGAGGTGGAAGGAGTTGAAACGGTTCATCGTTTTGTGAAAGGTCTTTTTGTCGGGGAAGTGGTTGACGCGGAAGTAATTGCGGTTCGTAAGGAAGACGGAACGGAAAAACAACTTACGGTCTGTACGGTAGATTGCGGAAGCGCAGGAACGTTTCAGACTGTTTGCGGCGCGCCGAATTGCGCGTTGGGAGTGAAGGCCCCGTTTGCCCCGAAAGGAGTTAAACTGGGAGACGTTGAAATTACCGAGACGGAGCTTGCCGGCAGAAAATCTCAGGGGATGCTTTGTTCTGCGAAAGAAATGAATCTTTCTCACTGGCATGAAGGTCTTTTCCTTATTCCAAACGACGTTGCGAACGGCACGCCGATGGAAGAGTTGATTCCGGAAACGGATACGCTTATTGAGTTTGACAATAAAAGCCTTACTCACCGTCCGGATCTTTGGGGACATTATGGTTTTGCAAGGGAATTTGCCGCTCTCTTTGGTCGGGAATTAAAGCCGTTGCCGCAGGTTGAGCTTTCCCAGTTTGAGAATCTTCCCGGTATTCCGATTATGATTGATGACGAGGAGGCGTGTCCGTGTTACGGAGCATTGTCGTTGGAGATGAGCAAAATACCCGTTTCGCCAGTTAAAATGCAATACCGCCTCCACACGATTGGGCAACGGACGTTCGATCTGATGGTGGACGCTACGAATTACTGCATGTTTGAGCTTGGCCAGCCGACGCACGCTTTCGACGGAGATCATGTCGATACGATTCGAGTGGCCCGGTTTGCTCAGATACTTCGCGAGAAAAATACGTTTGCGGAAGATGGCGCGTTTACTACGCTTGATAATCAGGCGAGAAAATTGCTTGCCGACGATCTGCTTATTACGAGTTTCGACGGAGAAGTAATTACTCCTGTCGCTCTGGCGGGCGTTATGGGCCGTTTGGAGAGTGAAATTACTTCCGATACGCAACGTATTGTTCTTGAATGCGCAAATTTCCACGCGGCGACGATTCGCCGAACGGCCGTTCGGCTTGATTTGCGCAGCGACGCGTCGCAGCGTTTTGAAAAGAGTCAGCCGCCGATGAATACGCGCGTGGCCGCCGGTCGTATTCTTCAGCTTTTGACAGATTCCGGCGTGGATTTCCATGTGACAAGCTCTTATTCTTTCGCAGGAAATGAAATGACGGAATATCGGCCTCTGACGATTGCGCCCGGCGTTTTGGACCGTCTGGCGGGTATCGCTCTTCCGAAGGAACAGATTATCGGCATTTTGACGTCGCTTGGATTTCGGGCGGAATTTGATTCCGCAGGGGCTCTTCAGGTTCAGATTCCGCCGTTCCGCAGTCGGAAAGACATTTCTATTCCTGAAGATATCGTGGAAGAGGTTCTTCGCGTTTTTGGATACGATATGATTCCGCCGGTGATGCCCCGAGTGGAGATTAGTCCGCTTTTGATAAGTAAAGAGATTCGTTTGGAGCACAAGGCGCGTCGTTTGCTGACGTTGGCGCATAATTTTATTGAAGTGCATAATTACAGCTGGTTCGACGACAACTGGAATAAAACGATAGGTTACGAACCGGTGAATACGATTGAATTTGCGAATCCGACGACGTCGTTTAATCGTTTTCTGCGAACGACTTTGACTCCGAATTTGCTCCGTCTTGTGGGAAAGAACCGCGGATTCCGAGATCAGTTCCGTTTCATGGAATTTGGACACGTTTACTCGTTGCTGGACGAACCTGAATGCGAGGATTGGAACGCGGATCGAACGCTTCCGCATGGAATTGCCAAACGCACGAAGGCTCCAATGGGGCGTTGCCTGGAACGAACGCATCTGGCTGGAATCAGTTACGCTACGGCGGCTTACGGAACGCTTGAGGAACATTATCGAAACGTCAAAGGGGCTTTGGAAGACCTTGCAAAGTTGCTTGGAACTTCATTCTCGTTTATTGCCGGCGCTCCGGCGGGCGCGCTGGCCGGCGGAGCGTCGGCCCCATGGATGCAGGACGGTTACTGGGTCGAGATTTTCCAGGGAGACGCGAAGGACGGTAAAAAGGTCGGCGCCCTTGGCGTTCTTGACGGTAAGTTTCTTAATACGATTGTTTCGGAAGGCGGTCAGGTCGTCTGGTTTGAGCTGGAATACTTTAAGCTTGATACGCCTCTTTTCCCCGAACAGAAATTCAAAGGGACGCCCGTTTATCAAGGGTCGTGGCAGGATTTCTCTCTGGTTTGGGATATTGATAAGGGGTATGCCGCGCTGGATGCGAAATTGGCAGAATTTAGCCATCCATTACTTAAGGGGCGCGATTTCATTTATTTCTATAAAGGGAAAGGACTTGAAAAAACGCAGGGGAGCTACACGTGGCGCCTTTGGCTTGGTTCGGATGAACGTACGCTCAGCGGCGAAGATATTGACGATTTTCGCGCGAAATGGCTTGAGTTCCTGAGTAAAGAAGGGATTGCTATTCGCGGATAGCGCACGGCGTTTGCACGAAAAATAGGGACGGGGAGTTTAGCTCCCCGTTGTTTATTGGGGGCGAAAAAATGGGGGAATTGTTTGTTTAAACAGGTGCGGACCGATCGATTTTTCCTGTGGTTTGGATAAATTCTGTTGTGATTTTGGAAAAACAATCAAAATTTTCTTCTCCCCCCGTTTTCAATCTGCGAAAATCTGTTAAAATACTTCATGAGTTGATTTCTTATTGGCGTCGGATTTGTTTTATCCAATCGTTAAGACGGAGTCGGCTGAGATGTGGAATGCCTTTGAAAGATCCGCTTCGTTCGGCAGATTGAATTAGAGTTAATGACTGAGATTGGGTTCGCGCTGGCGCGCGGGCTTCTGATTTTTGAAATCTCTGGCAGGCATGAGTCGGAAGAAAAATTTTCTTAGTGAGAGTAATTGGAATATGAAAAATTCCCATTCTGTATCGGCGCCTCTTCCAATGTCCGTGGAGGAAATATCCGCCCGTGGTTGGGATCAGGTAGATGTTGTTTTTATTTCTGGAGACGGTTACGTTGATCATCCGTCTTTTGCGACGGCTCTTTTAGGCCGATGGCTTGAATCCCATGGATTCCGCGTTGCGGTCATCGCGCAGCCTGACTGGAAATCGTGCGACGCATGGCGTAAATTTGGTCGTCCGCGTCTTTGTTTTGCGGTG
>CAZWOV010000130.1:0-7468 GCA_964635645.1 uncultured Planctomycetaceae bacterium
TGAAGATAGTTTTTTAACGTGGTTTGGCGTCGAGAATGACTCCGGTAGGACGGACGATATCGGTAACGACCGGTCCCGTAACGAGAGTGGCGGCGTTTTGGGCCTGATCGCATACGTCAAGCCGGATGAACACTTTTCCCGGGATTCCATCCGGGATGCGCCACGTAAATCGGCCCGTGTTTTCCAGCGGCATGGACGTCATGGAGCGCCATGGTCCTTCTGTCGAGGAGGCCCACGAAAGGAGAACGGGATTGCTCCCAAAATTGGCGTCTTCCGCTCCCCAGTGAATTTCAAGGTCTCCGAATTCGGCTTGAAGCTGAATCGAGTAGATTTGAACGCGGGGAGCGATTCTGTCGAGAACGACTTCCATCTGCGGAGCCGAACCCGGCTGGGGGCGTTCCATTCCAACGCCGGCTCCGTTAAAGACCAGAATTTGAAAACCATATTTTCCGTCGGATTTCAACGCAACCTGAATGGGACTGACGCAGTCTTCGTCTTCGGCAAGGTAGGTCCACGTCATACCGTCGTCCAGCGTACTCCAAAGTTCGACTCGTCCAACTCCAGACGAACCGACGGACGAAACGTCGTATTCAATTGAAAGATTGGGCTGATTCATGAATCTGATTTTGGAGTTAAGGCCTTCTTCGTTTACGGCGGAATCATTTCCCAAAAGGAAAAGATCTTCGTTTCCCGAGCCTTTTTCCCGATTCGAGTTTAAATCCGCTTCCAGAGGCGAGTCGTCCAGGGTAAATTCTGAATCAGAGGCTCCGGCGGCGGAATCGTTTTCCAGGTCGAGTCCGGCGTCGGCGGAGGAACCCGTATCGCCGGGCAGGGTTTCCGAATCCGAGTATTGAGGTTTTGCGGATTGCCGTGATTTTTTGCCTCTGGAATTTTCAGCAAATTTCTGGAACGCTTCCATGGGGTTGGAATTCTGGATTTTGTAGACGGGGAGCGAAATGTCCGGAATGGAATTTACGCCGCGATCCTTTACGGAATAAACGGCGATATTCGGACTTTGCGCAGGATTGACCGAGCCGTTCGCCGCGTTGGAAGCGTTGGCCGAGCCGATCGCCGGGTTTTCGTCCGGCGTCGGCCCCCATTGCGGGCGCGGAATGAGTCCGCCGTTGTTGGACGCGTTCGTCTTTGCCGAATTTCCCGACGCGCCCGGAACGGACGCCGTTTGGTTTTCCGTCGGTTGATTCATGAGCGAGTAGAGGGGCTTCCCCGTGGAATTTACCAGAATTCGCCATGTCGGCTGCGTGGAATTTTGTGGGAATTCATTCCCGTTCTGGTCTACGATACGCAACGCAAACCAGAATTCGCCGTCGCTGGCGGTTTTGACTCCCAGATTTTTACTTGGCAGTTTTTCAATTTGACTCTGGTTGAGAGTTTGATAGGAACTCCAGTTCTGTCCGTTGTCTCTGGAAACGTAAAGTCTGATTTCTTTCAGCTGGTTTTGGGGAATTATGGAGAGAAAGTTCTCAATAGGCAAATGGAATACGCGTTGGTCTACTGGAGTTAGCTTTGGGAGATCGGACGCGGTATTGCCGGAAGCCGTCGGAACCATTTGAGCCGTCGGAACCGTCGCGGTCGTTCCCGATTGCGCCGTTCTGGACTCGGGACGCTGCGAAAAGGGCGAGGCGTTAACGTTTCCGCGCGTCCCTGGATTAAAGGAACGCGCCTGGGGCTCCGCAAATTTGTTTGAAGTTGAATCCGGCTTCAAACCGGTTGCTGGGGTAGAGTAATCCGTTCCGATATTAACCCATCCGCGATTATCGGTTGAAAGGTTTTGTTCCGCCGTCGGATTCAGTTCGCTGAAAGCGCCCGGCGCGGTGGGAACCGGATTTTGAGCGTTTCCCGATCCGGTGAAATTGGGTTTCAGACGCGAAAGGAAATTTTGCGGCGAATTGGCGGAATTCGATTGAGCCAAAAGGTCGGCGCAGACGTTTACGGTCAAGCCGATTCCGAGAATAAAAAGTCCCGTTTTCTTCAGGAACGAACGAAGCGTCTTTGAAGAGCGGAGAAAAAGGACGGTTCCCTTTTCTTCTTTTGCGGAATAGGCGCACATGATTCTGGAATCATTTTTCATGGCTTCACCATTTGCCTGATTTGATTTCTTTTCTTTCTTATTTTACTCTTTGTTTTACGAAATTGCCGAAATCCCGATTTATGCGGCCGAATGATTCCGGCGGAATTCGCCCCTGAAAAACATATCTGGGAAAAGAGGGCGTTTATGCAGTGTGAAAGAGCGGTTCATTTCAATTTTATCGTCTGACGTCTTTTCGATATTTGCAAAACTTTCTCGCACCGATTCATTTTTTCTGTTTTATGTATTTTCCAAAATAGGAAAAAATAAATTATTTGTTAAACTTTGACGTTCCATTTGGACGATAGAAACATTGGAAAAAGAATTTTCAATTTACTGATTTTAGGAGTAATCAAATGAACAGTGCGAACGAAACGGCGACGCCTAAAGACGCAAATGTTTCTGAACTTGAGATGGTTGGCGCCTTGCTTTTCGGTTCAATTTCCGGCGAGTCTGTGAAGACGGCGGAAGACGTTCGTCCGTCCAGAGAAAATCGGATGGTGAATTTGGGGTCGCGTATCGCGCCTGAAAATACGCGCCAGTGGGAGGCGGAGGATCCGGAAGTTATTTTGAATTCACGCGATTCCGAGATCATTTCCGCGATTCTTCCGGAAAAGAAAAATCCGACTCCGTTTCATGATTCGCAGAATGGAAACGCCGTTGGTGAAGAGAGTCGGAAAGAGGTCGCCGAATCGAATGATTTCGAAAGAGGCGTTCAGTCGGCTGAAACGTTCCGACCGAGTTCGGCGGCGGTCGTTTCGGATTCTTCCAGGTCGTCGAATCGTCCGGTTTCAATTTTTTACGGCGGTATTGTGGCGCTTTTGACTCTTTGCGTTGTTTTTCTGGGTTGGCAGGTTTATTCCGACGGAAAAACGGCAGTTTCCTCCGAGGAAAAGACGCGGGTAGAAGCGGCCGTTGAATCTGCCGCGGCGATAGAGCCGAAGGTTGAGACGGCGTCCGTTCCGGTTATGGAATCTGTTGCGGAGAGCGGTTTTGCGTCGCCCGAACCTGTTGAATCGAATTTTAACGCGCCGATTCCGTCGTCCGAGTTTGCGCAGGAAGAGTATCCGACGTTTAATTCTACGCTTGGCGGAGCGATGAATCGTGAAATTCCGGCGATAGAGAACGTCCCAACCGGTTCGCTGATTGGGAACGCGGTTGCCGTCGAAGAAGAGAGTTACCCGACGTTTAATGCGAATTTGGGAGCGCAGGAAGCGGTTTTAGCCGTATCCGCTCCCGCTCCGACGCAGGTTTACGCGCAGAATCCGGCGGTTCCGGCTGGAAATTTCAATACGGTTCCCGGTTCGGAATGGAACGTTGGTTCCGCGATGGAAGAAGTTCCGGTTTTCAATAGCGAAATGAGCGATTTTAACGCGCAGCCGACGCAGAACGTTTACGCGCGGCAAGCTCCCCAGGTCGCTCCGCTGAATCCGCAGATTGGAAATCAGGCGATGGTTTCAGCTTCTCCGCGCAAGTTGACTCCCCCCGGCGTCCAGCGCGCGGACTACGCGCCGGCGTCGAACGAAACGGAAACGTATCCCAGTTTCAATCCGGAAATTGGCGTCGGCAATTCCCTTCCCGTTCGTTACTATTGAAAATTTCCAGGTAATCCGAAGTCCTGAATCGGATTTTGAAAAATCTTTTTTCCTGAAAATCCCCTGAAAAAGTTTCGGGGGATTTTTTTGTCATGAACGCGGAGCGAATGGCGTCGAGAAACGGACGCGTACGGAACGAACGTCCGGGGAAACGAGTCGTTTGACGCGAAGTTTCCGACTATTCCCCGGCGTATTGGGTAAGTCTCCGACTATTCCATGACATAGGGAATTTCTCCTTTTTCCGTCTGTTTCCATCCGATTTTGAGTTTTGAAAGGAACCAGGTCGAGCCGTTCGTTTTATTTCCCTGAAAGAAGAGGTAAACCTGTCCGTCGCGATCCTGAAAGATTCCGGGGTGACCCGATTCGGAGCGGTTCCACTGTCCTTCCGGCCCGTTGGTTACGAACGGAACGTCCCAGAGACGGGTGAAGTTGATTCCGTCGTCGCTTACGGCGACTCCGATATGCTGCGGGTTGTTATTGTATCCGCCTGCGTAAAACATAAACGCGCGTCCGTTGCGCTCAATGAGCGTCGGCGCTTCAATGCATTTCGTTTCCCACGGAAGTTCCGGTTCAAGAATAGCGCGGTCCGCGGCCTGTTTCCAGTTCGGACGGCCGAGTTCGTTGCGGTTTTCGGCCGTTGCGGCGGCTATTTTCTGGATATTTCCCGAAGGGTCGCGCGTTGCGACATAAAGAAAACATTTTCCTTTAAATTCAAAGAAATCGGCGTCGATAGCGCGGCCGTTCGACCAGTTGCCGGACGGAGAGAAAATCGGGTTCTGCGGGTGCGGTTTGAAGTGAATTCCGTCGTCGCTTACCGCGTAAATAATCGTATCTTTGGCCCCGTTTCCGTAAGACTGATAGAAAAGATGAACCTTATCGTCCCAGACCTTCGCGCAAGGCGCGCCGCAGCCTTTACGGTCAATTTCAGTTAACGGAACGACCGTTCCGGCAAGATTCCAGTTCGTCATGTCCTTACTTTCGGCAATTCCGATTCCAAGGCAGCAGTTCACCGGGGTCTGGGGCGTCGGGAAGATGGAGAAGTACATTAAGTAACGGTCGCGAAACCAGACTACGGAAGGGTCTTTCGCTTTATTCCGCGTCCACTGCTCAAGGCCTTGCGTTTTGCCGTTGGGGAAGAGCATTTCCGGATTGGCCAGCGGCGGAAAGTCTGCCGGAGTAATGGAAACCGTTCCATCCGGTACGGAATGAACGCATTCGACGGCATTCGACGGGGAAGCCATGAAGAAACAGACCGAAATGGTAACGATAAAAAGAGACGCGAGGGATTGTTTCACTGGTATTTTCCTTTGCGATTTGCGTTTTCGATTTAGTTTTGACGTAATTTTATTCGGAAGACGGCGTTGGATTCCGGACGCGTCGGCGATGAACTCCAAACGTTTTGGGTTCGTCTGCGTTGGATTCTGGAAGCGTCGGTGATGAACTCCAAACGTTTCGGGTTCGTCTGCGTTGGATTCCGGGAAGCGTCGGCGATGAACCTCAAACCGTTTCGTTTCGTCTGCGTTGGATTCCGGGACGCGTCGGCGATGAACTCCAACCGTTTCGGTTTCGCCGGGGTTGGATTCCGGCAAACTCCGGCCTGTCGCGAATAGCCGGAGTTTGCCGTTGAAAGAGTTCAGCACACCTCGAAACCTTTACGCTGTTCGCGGTTGATGAAGGAATCGGCCTGTTTGTCTCCAATGAAATTTTCGGTTTTCGGATCCCACTCGAGGGGACGTTCGAGACGGGCCGCGATGTTGACGACGTGGAGCGAAGTCATTGTCTGCGTATGCGTAAAGACGTCGGAAACGGGTTCGCCGCCGTCGCGGATGCAGAGATAGAAGTTGGTCATGTGATCCGTAACGGGTTTTCCCTTGAAAATTGCTTTAAGCTGTTCTTCTCCGTAGAGGTCGGCGTCCCAGGCTTCTTCGATTGGTTTTCCCGTAATTCGACCGAGATTTACGAAAATTCGTCCTTTGGTTCCCTCAAAGAGAATGCCGTTGTCCAGACGGGTTTCAATATCGATCTGAACGCCGCCGGAGGTTTGGGTTTTGAAGTAGAAATCGTAGGGAACGTTGAAAAAGTCCGTTTCCGTCGGGAAACCGTCTTTCATCGCGAGGGGATGAAGGCAATCGGACGGATCGACCCGGACGATTCCTTTTCCCGGCTGGTCTTCTCCCAGCGCCCAGAGCGCGGTATCCAGGTAGTGCGCGCCCCAGTCCGTGATTTTTCCGCCCGCGTATTCGTACCAGCCGCGGAAATAGTGGTGAGTTCGTTTTTCCACGTATGGAAAATCGGGGGCCTGTCCCTGCCACGTGTTCCAGTCGAGATTTTCCGGAACGGGAGTCGGCTTGAAACGCTGTTCCGGAGTCGGTTTTCCCGTAACGTAGGGCGGTTTGCCGAGGCTGACCAGAACCCGTTTGACGTCGCCCAGGAGTCCCCGTTTGACCATATTGACCGCGCGGGTGAAACGCGGAATTTCGCACCGGCGCTGCGTGCCGACCGCCATGACCAGTCCGGGGTTGGCGCGGGCTTTTTCACGCAGAATCTGATTCTCGCGGATGGTCAGAGTCAGAGGTTTTTCGCAGAATACGTGTTTGCCCGCGTCAAGCGCGTCGAGGCAGATTTTTGTGTGCCAGTGGTCCGGCGTCGCGATGCACACGGCGTCGACGTCTTTCCGGTCCAGGATCTTTCGGTAATCCGCCGTCGTTTCCGCTTTTCCGCCGCAAAGCGCCGCGTTGACTCCGTTGAGACGGTTGGAGTCGAGGTCGCAAAGCGCCGCCAGCTCCGAGTGTTTGGCGTGAAGCGAAGCGTCGTATTGTCCGCGTCCGCCGACGCCGATCGCGGCGCTCCGAAGACGGGAATTCGGCGCGTTTTCGCCGAAAGCGGACGGAAGATACGCGGGAATACCAACGCTTGCCGTTGATAGCACGGCGAGTTGAAGAAAATGTCTTCTGGACGTCGTCATGATTTTCTCCTTGATTTTTCTTCTTGAGACGAATGCGATCGGGAAGGGTAAGTTGGATTGAATTTCCAGACGCGGGGCGGGATGAATGTTCCGATTACCATGATTCAAAAGAGGAATGAAGCAGGAGCGGAACGGAATGGGGGGAAACGTTCGCGGAGGAATATGCCGAAAGGCGTCGGAAAGTTTTCGGCGCCGTCGGAGTTCTTCGCTCCTTTCGTTTTTCTCATTTTACCATATTTTTTCAGAATTTGAACGTTTTGCGGAGAAAATTCCAAAAATTTTTTAAAATCTTTGAAATTCTGGAACGAATCGGGAATTTTTTTCTTGACAGACGTTTGGGGCGAAGTAAAATGTCGGACATGATATTCGTTTTTCCTGTGTTTTTGGAGAAAAGCCATGCGTTCCAATAAATATCGTTTTTCAAAATCCGTCGTTTTGTCCGCGATGATGGGAATTTCCGGCGCCGCCGGGGTTTCGGCTGCGGAATTGCACCTGAAAGAATCAGCCTCCGGTTCCTGGACGAACGCGGCTAATTATGTTGAAAACGCCGCGCCGGCCGTCGGCGACACGATTCTGATTACCGCAGGTTCGCCGGTTTTGGACGGCTCGACGGACTTTCGATATTCTTTGAACGTAACCGGCGGAAATTTTACGAATTCGGGTAATTTCTATTTTGGAAACGGGTCTGCGGTTACGATTAATATTCCGAATGGGAACGCGACGTTCGGCAATACGGTGCGTATCGGCGGCGCCGCCGTAAGCGGCGCGTCCGGTTCCGTCATGAATATTATCGACGGAAACGTCGCTTTCAAGAGTTACCTG
>CAZWOV010000131.1:0-7439 GCA_964635645.1 uncultured Planctomycetaceae bacterium
CGCCAAGGACATTACTCTTGACGACGCGAATGAGAATATGGGCGCTCTCCTTGTGAAAGAAGCCGCCAGCAAGACGAACGACGTCGCGGGCGATGGAACTACTACCGCGACCGTTCTGTCCGAAGCTATCTATACGGAAGGGCTTCGTTTTGTTACTACCGGCGGAGTTAATCCCGTTTCTCTTCAGCGCGGTATTTTGAAAGGCGCCGCCGCCGTTGTGGAAGAAGTTGAGAAAATGGCGGTCCCGGTTGATGAAAAGTCTCGTAAAGAGATTGCCCAGGTCGCCTCTATCGCTGGAAACAACGATCCGGAAGTTGGTAAGGTTTTGGCGGAAGCGTTTGTTAAGGTTGGAAAGAACGGCGTCATTACCGTTGAAGAAGGACGCGGCGCGGAAACGTACGTCGAGTTTACGGAAGGCATGCAGTTCGATCGCGGTTATCTTAGCCCGCATTTCGTCACGAACGACGATCGGCAGACTGTCGAATTGGAAAACTGCCTTGTTCTCTGCTATGAAGAAAAAATCAGCAGCGTAAAAGCTCTCGTTCCGCTTCTTGAAGCGGCGAGTCAGGCCAATAAGCCGCTCCTGATTATTGCGGAAGATATTGAAGGCGAAGCTCTCGCGACGCTTGTCGTGAATAAACTGCGCGGCATATTGAACGTCTGCGCCGTCAAAGCTCCGGCGTACGGCGAACGTCGTAAGGCCATGCTTGGCGATATCGCGGTTCTCACCGGCGGAACGGCCATTTTCAAAGATCTTGGCGTTCAGCTTGAAGCCGTAGAACTTGAGCAGCTTGGTTTTGCGAAGAAAGTAATCGTTTCTAACGATACGACGACGATTATCGACGGCGCCGGTTCAAAAGAAGCTATTGCCGCCCGTGCGCAGCAGATTCGTTCGGAAATTGAAACGGTTACGAGCGATTACGACCGGGAAAAACTCCAGGAACGTCTTGCTAAACTGGCCGGCGGCGTTGCGAAAATTCTCTGCGGCGCTTCAACGGAATCTGAAATGAAAGAGAAAAAGTACCTTCTCGACGACGCGAAAGCCGCAACGGCCGCCGCGCTTGAAAAAGGTATTGTTCCCGGCGGCGGAGTCGCCCTTCTGCGTTGCTCCAAGGTTCTCGATTCCGTAGCTCTCGAGGGGGATGAAGCTCTGGGGCTGGTCGTTCTGAAACGCGCTCTTCAGGTTCCGCTTCGGGAAATTGCGAAAAATGCCGGCGTCGACGGAGCTGTCGTTGTGAATCGCGTTCTTCGGATGGAAGGACGGAACGACGGCTACGACGCCGATAAAAATAAGTATTGCGACCTGGTTGAAGCGGGCGTTATCGATCCTGCGAAGGTCGTTTGCACCGCGTTGACCAACGCCGCCAGCGTCGCGGGACTTCTTTTGACCACTTCCTGCGTGATTACCAATATTCCGGTTGATACGCCGGAGCCTCCAGCGGGCGGCGCTCCCGGCATGGGCGGGATGGGCGGCATGGGCGGTATGCCCGGCATGGGCGGCATGGGGATGATGTAATCCCTTCCCCCCGCGTAACAAAGAAGCGTTTTGAACTCTGAAAATCAAAACGTCTGAACAATTCGTCTGGGGCAGTTTTTCGCTGTCCCGGAATTACTGAATAATTAAGAAAAAACATTTGATAAAAGGAAAATAAAATGAACGCAAATCTTCGTCCTCTTGATGATCGTATCGTCGTGAAACCGTTGGAAGCTGAACAGATGACCGCAGGCGGTATCGTTCTTCCCGATACCGCAAAAGAAAAACCGCAGCGCGGCACCGTTGTCGCGGCCGGACCGGGAAAACTTCTTGAAAACGGTTCCCGCGGATCTATGGCCGTCGCTGTCGGCGATGAAGTTATCTATGGGAAATATTCTGGCAGCGATATCGAAGTCGCCGGCGAAGAATACAAAATTCTGCGCGAAAGCGATGTTTTGGCCAAGATTTTGAAGTAGTTTCAGTTGCGGCGGGGCGTCCCGCTCAATGATTTCTGACGCGGGGCGTAAGTCCCCCGTGAATCGAACAATCAACCGAGGAAGGAAATTTACCGTGTCCAAACAAATTCTTTTCGCAGATTCCGCTCGCCAGCGTATGCTTCGCGGAGTGGAAAAACTGGCCGACGCCGTCGCTGTGACGATGGGACCGCGCGGTCGAAACGTTATTATCAATAAAGCCTACGGCGGTCCTGCCGTCACGAAAGACGGCGCTACTGTCGCTCAGGAGGTCGAACTTGAAGACCGCTTTGAAAACATGGGCGCCCGACTCGTCAATGAAGTGGCGCAGAAAACTTCAAGTTCGGCCGGCGACGGAACCACTACCGCTACGGTTCTGGCTCGCGAGATCTTCCGCGAGGGACTTCGCAATATTATTGCTGGAAGCAATCCCGCCGCGATTCGCCGCGGTATCGATATTGCGGTTGACGCCGCGGTCGACGCTCTTGTCGCCCAGGCGAAACAGATTACGACGAAAGAGGAAATCGCGCAGGTTGGTTCCATTTCTTCGAATAACGACCAGTTTATCGGTAATTTGCTTGCCGACGCCATGGAAGCGGCCGGTAACGACGGCGTTATTACCGTTGAAGAAGGCAAAACTGCTGAAACTACCTATACCGTGGTTGAAGGTATGCAGTTTGACAAAGGTTTCCTTTCTCCTTATTTTATGAATCGTCCGGATACCGCGGACTGCTTCATGGAGGACCCGATCATTCTTCTTCATGAGAAGAAAATCAACAATCTGCGCGAGCTGATTCCGCTCCTTGAAAAAGTTGTTCCGACTGGCAAACCGCTTTTGATTATTGCGGAAGACATTGAAGGCGAAGCCCTCACCGCTCTGGTGGTGAACGTTCTCCGCGGCGCCCTTCGGGTTTGCGCTGTCAAAGCCCCTGGTTTCGGCGATCGCCGCAAGGCCATGCTTCAGGATATCGCAATTCTCACCGGCGGCCAGGTCGTCAGCGAAGATCTGGGAATCAAACTTGAAAACGTCGATCTTTCCATGCTTGGTTCCGCGAAACAGGTTACCGTCACGAAAGACAGCATTACGCTCGTCGACGGCGGCGGTACGAAGGAAGCGATTAAAAAACGTATTGACCAGCTCCGCGATATGATTGAGAAAACCGAAAGCAACTACGATCGGGAAAAATATCAGGAACGTTTGGCGAAACTTTCCGGCGGTATTGCGGTTATTCAGGTCGGCGCAAATACCGAGGCTGAAATGAAGCAGAAGAAAGCCCGTATCGAAGACGCTCTTCACGCCACCCGCGCCGCGGCTGAAGAAGGAATTCTGCCGGGCGGCGGCGTCGCGTTGCTCCGTTGCCGTGAAGCGGTAGAGAAGGCTCGTACTTCCGCGCGCGGCGATGAAAAAATCGGCGTCGACATTATTCTTCGCTGCCTTTGCAAACCGATGGCGCAGATTGTCAGCAACGGCGGCGAAGACGGTTCTGTCGTTGCTGACATGGTCGGCGAGATGGAAGCCGCGATGGGCTATAACGCGGCGACCGGCGAATATGTCGATATGTTCAAAGCCGGCATTATCGATCCTCTTAAAGTCGTCAGAACGGCTCTCGCAAACGCCGCGAGTATTGCCGGAATGATGCTCATGACCGAAACGATGGTTACGGATTTCGATAAAGAGGATAAGAAAAAAGCCGCTCCAGAAGGCGCGGTTCGTTAATTTTACTTAATACTCTCCGCTTTCGGGCGGAGAGAGGCTATTCCCTGGCGAGATGTAGCCCTGACTGCATTTCGCGGGAGATTTATTTTCTTTGTCCACGATCCTTCAGGGTCGTGGATTTCCTTTAGATTTAGAAAATGTATTGAAACTGACATTTTTTCAGTTAAAAACATTTTCGTTTTGTCACTTTTTTACTTATTTTAGTTTTGGAAGCGCAAAAATGGCAGACAGCAAACGAGACTACTACGAGGTTCTTGGCGTTGATCGTAACGCCTCAAAACACGATATCGCGGCGGCATACCGTAAATTGGCCTTGAAGTATCATCCGGACCGCAATCCCGGCGATGAGGAAGCCGTTGCGAAATTCAAGGAAGCGTCGGAAGCTTTCGACGTTTTGAATAACGACGAAAAACGCGCGGCATACGATCGCTATGGGCATCAGGGAGTGAATGGAATGCCAGGCGGCGGACCTCAGTTTAACGATATTAACGACATTTTTGAAGCTTTCAGCGGAATGGGCGGTTTGGGAGATATCTTTGGAGATATTTTTGGCGGCGGTCGCCGTTCTTCAAGGGGTGGAAAACCGGCTCGCGGCGAAGATATTCGTTGCGTAGTGGAACTCGATTTACGCGAAGTGGCAAAAGGCGCTCAGAAAAAAATTCGTATTCGGCGCAAAGAGGTCTGTACGACTTGCCATGGAACCGGCGCAAAACCGGGGACTGCTCCGGAACCGTGCGCTTACTGCGGCGGTCGGGGCGTCGTAATGCAGGGCGCGGGCTTTATTCGCATGCAGACTACCTGTCCGTCCTGTCATGGTTCTGGGAAAGTGATTCGTCAGCCCTGTACCGCGTGCCGGGGGGCCGGTCTTTTTGACGATACGAAAGAGATTGAAGTCACTATTCCGGCCGGTATCGACGAGCGCAATCATCTCAGACTTGTCGGCGAGGGGTCGCGGAGTCCCAAAGGCGGAGAACCGGGCGATTGTTACGTAAACGTTCGATTCAAGGAACATCCTGTTTTTCAGGTTGATGAAAAAGATCTTATTTGTAAAGTGCCGATTACCTATTCGCAGGCGGCTCTGGGAACAACGCTGGACATTCCGCTTCTGGATGGACATCAGGAATTCAAGCTCCCTTCCGGTACGCAGCATGGAGATATTTTCAGAATCAAAGGAAAGGGCTTGCCGCAACTGAATTATCCGGAACGGCGCGGCGATATTCTACTTATTGTGAATATTGAAGTTCCTCGTACGATTACTGCGGAGCAGGAAAAACTTCTCCGTCGTTTGGCTGAACTGGAGCAGGTTCACGTCACTCCTCAGCGAAAGGGTTTTTTCAAAAGGATTAAGGACTATCTTCAATCGATACCGGAAGATTTGAAGGATGAGTCGGGAACTGAGGATAAGGAAAAAAAGTCGAAAGACTGATTTTTAGCGAGGTCCCAAATTACTTTCAGCAAATCCGTCGTTGGAGCGTTTGGGACCGATTTTCGGAAAACTTTTTTCACAGGCAGACCTGAAGGCAGGATTGATCATGATTTTCAAAAAGAAAAATTCCAATTTGAACGAAAGCGCCGATGCGGAACAGGCCGCGCAGGATGAAGCGGTTGAAACTCAGAATGAGGAAAATCAGGAACCGACGCCTGATTTTGTCGAAGGACTTGAGGAGGCGCAGGAAAATACCGAAGAAGAAAAACAGCCTGAAGTCGATCCGGTGAAGGAACTGGAAACCGCTCTTCAGGAAGAAAAAGACCGCGTTCTGCGTCTTTATGCCGAGCTGGATAACGTGCGGCGTCGAGCTTCGCGCGAGCTTCTCGAGGAACGGAAGTATTCCGGTATGGAGATCATTCGCGCCATTCTGCCGGTTATGGATAATTTGCAGCGGGCTCTGGACTCCGCCGCTAAAACTAACGAGGGCGATCCCTTGTTTGAAGGCGTCCAGATGATTTATCAGCAGATGACCGAGGTTTTGAAAAAGAATCACTGCACTCGGGTTGAGGCTCTTGATCAGCCTTTTGATCCCAATTTTCACGAAGCTATTTCGCAAATGCCAAATCCTGACGTCGATGAAAACACGGTTATTTACGTTACCCAGGAGGGATATTTGCTTCACGACCGCGTCGTGCGGCCCGCTCAGGTTGTCGTGAGTAAGAAACCGTGAGTTTTTAAGAACAGGAAAACGAAAATGATTACTATTACGGAACTGGCCAACGAAAAAGTTAAAGACGTCATTCAGGCGCAGAATATCGCCGACGACCGTTTTCTCCGTATTGGGATTGCAGGCGGAGGATGCTCCGGACTTCGATATGCTCTGGCTTTTGACAATCAGTTTGATCCGTTGACCGACGCCCGCTTTGAGGCGGATGGAATTGCCATCGTGACGCGCAAAAAATTTGCAGAATTTCTGGATGGAACGGTTATTGATTTCAAACAGACGGATACCGCCGCCGGTTTTTCCATTGAAAATCCTAATTTTCCAAGCGGCGCGGGCTGCGCGGGCTGCGCGGGACATTAAATTTGAATTTTACTAATCGGAGAGATTTTCTTTCCCGAGAAGTATTTTTACTGAAAGCCGATTTTCAATACTATCATTGAACAAGGTATTGAGAATCGGCTTATTTTTTACGCTTGATCCGCATAAAAAATGTTTTATGGAGTTTTTTGGGGTTTTTTTGAAAAAATTTTAAAAAAAATCGAAATTCTAAAGTTATTATAGAAATTTCTTGCGTATAATATCTTGTATGTTGATTCTGTTAGATAGAATGAACAGAAATTTTTCCACTCTACTATGCGTCAGGGGGTTATTATGCAGCGTCTATTTTATAAGTCGAGAGATCTGAGACTTGGGGATTCCAGAAGAAAGCCGGGGTTTACTCTGGTGGAACTTCTTGTAGTGATCGCTATCATTGGAATGTTGGTTGGTCTCCTTCTTCCCGCCGTTCAACAGGCTCGTGAAGCCGCGAGAACAATGCAGTGCAGCAACAATCTGAAAAACCTGGGTTTAGCCGCGCTGAATCATGAGAGTACGACGAAAGCGTTTCCGTCTGGAGGCTGGTATTACCAGTGGTACGGCGATCCGGACGCCGGTTTTGGACCGGCTCAGCCCGGGGCGTGGACTTTTTCTCTCCTTCCATTCCTTGAACAGAACGCTCTTTTCCAGAATGGAGCGGACGGAGACGTCGAAACGGTCACCTCGCAGCAGCAAACTGGAGCTTACGAAACCGCGAGTACTCCGCTTCCTGTTTTTCACTGTCCTTCCCGCAGACAGGCCAAAAAATACCAGCTCAATACGACCGTTTTGAATGCCAAACCTACGCCTACGACCGGCGCGAAAGGCGATTACGCCGGGAACGTCGGCAGCTATAATTCGAGCACCGGAAGTAGTAACGGCATTACGAACCATAGCGACGGACGAACGAAAGTCAAGAAGAAAACCTGGTCCAATTCCAGTCATAACGGCGTTATTTTCGATTTCAGCGAGATTTCCATGGGCGAAATTCGAGACGGAACGTCAAACACTTATCTGTTTGGTGAAAAATATGTCAGCACTGATAAATATGAAACTACGACGAGTTACGACGACAACGGGGTTTATGCCGGTCAGGACTCGGATAATACGCGCAGTTGCGGAACCAAAAGTTCTTTGACGATTCTCACGCCGCTCCAGGACCGTAAGTCTTACGAAGGATCCTATCAGTTCGGCAGCGCTCACGCCGGCGCTTTCGGAATGGTGATGTGCGACGGTTCCGTTCAGCGTATTTCATACTCTGTAGACGC
>CAZWOV010000132.1:0-7430 GCA_964635645.1 uncultured Planctomycetaceae bacterium
AGCGTCGTGTAGGGAAAGAGTGTAGATCTCGGTGGTCGCCGTATCATTAAAAAATCTTTGGCGCCGCCTTCCGGAATATTAATGAGCAGATTTGCGGGCACATTAATGAAAACCGTTACGACCAGAAGCAGAATGACGCAGAGAAATAACGTCATGACGCGGTAGTACCAGTTTCCAAGAGTCATACGCATTTGCGCCGGAAGATTGCATCCGCCGTTCCGTACGGAAAACATGCCGCTGATAAAATCATGAACGGCGCCGCCGAAGATGTTGCCGATAGGGATGAGCAGAAAGACGATAGAGCCGAACTTAATGCCGAGAATAACGCCGATTACCGGTCCAACGCCCGCTATATTCAGCAACTGGATGAGCATGTTTTTCCAGCGCGGCAATACTACGTAATCGACTCCGTCGGTATGGGTTAACGCCGGTGTCGGACGATCGTCCGGGGCAATGAGTTTTTCTATGAATCGGCCGTAAGTGAAGTATCCCGCCGTCAAAAACACAATTCCCGCCAAAAACAGTATCATTTCTGAAAACTCCTGATATTTGAAGGATTCTCCTGATTTCCAGTATCTCAATGGATAATTTTCAACTGTAAATCCTATTTCCATCATAAAATATCTTTTAAATATACTCCAATGTTCTGAAAAGTCAAGAATTTGACAAAATATTACCTGAAAAATAACCATTTTCCATCGATTTATTTTTCCTGGTTTACCTAATTTTGGCGGAAAAAAACAAAAAACAAGAAAAAGCAAAAAAATCGTCAAAGTTTACCAAATCGATTCAATTGCTGGAATTGTATTTACCGATATAAAAAACATAACCAGAAAATATTGGGACTTTCGAGAACCATGTTCGGACTTTCAGTTGACCTTTCCGGTGGAGGAAACCGAGACTGTGAGATCTTTGAAGATGAAAACTTCTCGAAGCAATTGTTAATCCGAGGTGGAAAACAATGCTTAACAAATTGACAACAATCGTCGCAGTTGTTATGCTCATGGGACTGGGTTGCTGCGGAATTGCTAAAGCGCAGATCAGTGACGCTCAGATTGGAAATGTTCAGACGCCGAACAGTTACATAGGCGGCGCCCGCGGCAACGAAGGATTCTTCTTCGGCGCCGAGGGACTTTACTGGGCGCTTCCCTCTCCGAAAAGTTCGGTTGTTGGTAACGAATCGGTTGAAGGCGAAAACGCTTTCGACATGAGCTGGACCGTTTTGAACTCATCGACAAAATTCTTCCTTACGAACGATACGGGAGACGACGATGACGACGATGACGATGACGACGACAACGACAACGATTCCGACAGCAGCGGAAATAATGGCAGCAACATTAACGGTACCATTATTTCGGGAAGCAGCAGTAGCAACAGCAACAGCTCGAGCAGCGGCGGAAATATCAAAGACGCTATTAAAGACGGTTTTACGGAGTTGACGGTACCTGAATTTATCGACTATACCGCCGACAAATACGGACCGTGCGGCGTTTTGAGCTACACGACGCAGCACAACGACTGGAATACGAATCAGTTGGATACGAAATTTCACGTAGGTCAGCGGTACAATTTCGGGTTTATGTCCGGACATAACGGATGGGAATGCCAGATCTTTACGATTGACGGTAAAACTACGGAAGCAGGACGCGGCGTTCAGGTCGGTTTCGCCGATACCAATAACAATAACGACGGTCTGGGAAGCAACTATCTTGCCGGTCTCATTATGGGTCAGAAAAAAGAGGAGAACTGGCAGGACTGCACGGAAACGGAAGACGGTAATTTGAAGGTAGACCGACTCCTGGTCCAGTTTGATAAAGCCAAAATGTGGGACGATATCAACACCTGGGGCGTTGAACTGAATTACCTCCGCCGTACTCACCAGACTCAATTCGGAAATTTTGAACTCGGACTCGGCGTCCGCTACATGAAATGGGACGAAGACTTTGGATTCTGGGGCGGCAGCGAACGTTACGGAAACGGCGAAATCTACTCTCCGAACTTCCTCGACGACACGACGATTGAAGCGAATGCCGACAATAATCTGGTCGGTCCCCAGATCGGACTTAAATGGTCCCGTCAGACTGGACGCTTTGGAATGGAAGTTCTCGCGAAATTCACCGCCGCCTACAATGCGCAGCAGATTTCAATGGAATCCACGATTGCCAGCAACGGTTACGCCAGCGGTCTGTACGGTTCCGACTCCATCTACAGCGACAACAGCTCTGATTCTTCCAGCGACACTACGCTGGAAGACAGCTCGGGAAACAAATACCTCCAGTACATCGCTCCGAACCTTCGCGCCGGCGGCATGACGGGTTGGGACAAAAAAGACTACGACGTCTTTACGCCTATCGCGGAAATCGGAGTCAAGTTCAATATCGAACTCACCAGCAGAATTAAGATGAATCTTGGATGGTCTGGAATTTATGCCGGCAACATTGCCCGACCCGCTGGAATGACGGACTTCACGCTCGACATGGCCGGTCAGGGAGTTATGGGACTGGTTGACGGAAATAATAAAAGCGATGTGTTCATGCACGGGTTTGTTTTCGGGCTGACCATCAACAGATAAGGTACTCAATGCGAGGGGCGTCCCAATCCCTCTGGTTTCCCGGGCTGCGTTCCTCAGCCCGGGTTTTTCAGCGTCTTGTTTTTACCTCTGAAAAACCGGGAAACCAAAATACGGCGATAGTCTGCCGGGACGGAATATCGGAGACGTTTGCGTCGAATAGCGAACACGGGCGCGGGCGAGAACCGAAATGTATCGTCTGACGCGCGCGGCTTGGGCGAAAATGATTGAAGAGGCAGAAATAGGAATCCGAAAGACGGACGTTCCGTACGCAACGTTAGCGCAATAAGGACTGTACGCAAGACCAGACGCTCTGTTGAAAACGTTGAAGTGAACGGGAATGGAAGACTATGTCGCGAATTGCCTCAAAGATAATATGATGGAATCAAATCCCTCCTTGAGTATCAATTCTGATTTCTGACGCGGCGATGATTTACAGGAAATACAGTTTGAAAAAAGGTTAATTTTACGGGTAAAACAAATATGAGAATGAAAAAATGGGACGTGTGTCCCGAATGCGGCGCGCGGCGCGTAGCGTACTGCCGTTTCTGCAATACGCTTGGGGATCGGTTTCCGTTGGCGGATCTGGATTTAATTCTGCCGCCGGAACATGCGGAGAGCGTTGCGGCGCGATACAATTCAAAAGAAGATCGATTCGACGACGGAGAAGAGGATACTCCGGACGCCGTTCAGCCGTTTCTTGCGGACGCCTTGAGCGGTTCGGCTTTTGCCGGAGCGGGGATTAGTCTGGAAGGCGTTATTCCACGCGCGGCCGTTATGAATGCCGTCGTGGAGGATACGCTGACTGCGAACAATAACGAAGGCGGCGAACACCGTTGCCGTTGCCATGAAGAAGGGGCCGAAGGCGGCGAACGGAAGACGGTAAAACGTCAGGTCGCGTCTTGTCATCGGAGTATGGTGGGGCTTTCCCAGCCGTTGGACGAGGATCCGGAAATTGAGAACGGCGAGGAAGAATATCCCCTGGCGGTAATGTGTCCGTGTTGCGACGAGTTGCTTTATCCGCAGTTTTTGAAATTTTGCCGAAAATGCGGGCATGAATTTCCAGATGGAATTGATCAGGAAACGGCAAGTCAGGGAACGTTTTATGTTCCGCAGGAAGACGAAGACGATACGGACGATGAAGATGAAAATGAATCTGATGATTCGAAACGTTCCGGAAAGCCGGAGCCTGTTGGATGCTGTCTGATGATTGCGGGGCTTTTGGTTGGAATGATTGAATTTCTATGTTAAGATACGGGAGACTTCCGTACTCGGGAGTCTCTGTTTTTTGAGACGGTTGAACGGTCGTCCTTTATCGATTTTTATTTTAAGCGAATTTGCTGTTGAGCGGCCGCGGGGCGTTGAAAAATCTTGACGCGTCGTTTGGAACATATTCAGCGTTTCGCGTTTTGTTATTCCGCGAGACGCGCGTTGGATATTACGCCGATATTTACGGGAATTTTTGCAACAAAACCAAAAGATAGAGAAGGAAAATACGCTCCCCCCCTTGCGTGATGAAAGATTTCTGATATAATAAGTATTCCTTTACTCATATGGATTTAATTAACAATACCATAACTAATTACTTTAGCTGAGGAAAACAATGTACGCGATTATTCGAGATGGTGGTCGTCAGTTCAAAGTCGAAGTCGGAACAGAAATCCAGATCGACTATCGTGAAGGCCTGGAAAAAAACGCTGAAATCGTTTTTGACGATGTGTTGGCTTGTCGTAAGGACGACGAACTGCTTATTGGCCAGCCTACTCTTAATGTAAAAGTTAAGGCTTCCGTTTACGAAGCGCTGACGAAGGGGCCGAAACTGACTGTTCAGAAATTTACCCGACGTTCAACGTACCGCAAACGTACGGGTCATCGTCAGAAATATGTCACCGTTAAAGTGACCGCTATTGAAATTGGCTGATCAATTTTTTGATTCGTTCATAAAAAAAGCAGGGATTTTTAAATCGCCTGCTTTTTTTATGGACTGCGTCTCGTTTTAATATCTTGGCGTCGGCGGTCGATAGTCGCTCATTCGGATGGAACGGAACCAGTCGATGGTTTTCTTAAGTCCCTCGCGAAGTTCTATTGTTGGTTTCCAATTCAGATGTTTTTGCGCAAGCGTAATATCCGGGCGGCGCTGCGTCGGATCGTCCATGGGAAGCGGTCGGTAGACCAGTCTGGATTTTGTGTCGATCATTTCGAGGATCATTTCGGCCAGTTGGCGAATCGTGAATTCATTGGGATTGCCGATGTTGATTGGGCCGGTAAATCCTTTTTCTTCGCAGTTCATCATGCGGATCATGCCTTCTACGAGATCGTCCCGATAACAGAATGAACGGGATTGAGAACCGTCGCCGAAAATCGTAATATCTTCGCCCAACAGCGCTTGACGGATAAAATTGGAAATAACGCGCCCGTCGTACGGATGCATTCGAGGACCGTACGTATTGAAGATACGGATAATTCGGACGTCGACGCCGTTGTGTCGATGATAGTCCATGAAAAGCGTTTCCGCCGCGCGTTTTCCCTCGTCGTAGCAGGCGCGGATTCCCAACGTATTAACGCATCCGCGATATGTTTCCGGTTGAGGGTGGATTTCCGGATCGCCGTAAATTTCGCTTGTGGAAGCCTGAAGAATTCTTGCCCGACAGCGTTTGGCCATTCCAAGCATGTTGATTGCTCCCAGTACGGAGGTTTTCATGGTTTTGATCGGATTAAACTGGTAATGCCCCGGGGCGGCGGGACAGGCAAGATTGAAAATCTCGTCTACCTCAAGAAAGATTGGAACGGTTACGTCGTGGCGAATCAACTCAAAATTTGGATTGTCGAGAAGATGAAGGACGTTGGATTTCTGGCTTGTGAAAAAGTTGTCAAGGCAGATCACGTCGTGCCCCATATTCAGAAGGCGTTCGCAGAGATGAGACCCCAGGAACCCCGCGCCGCCTGTAACGAGAATTCGTTTGAGTGAAGGCATGATTTTCTTCCCCATTAATTAATATTGTCTGGAATTGCAAAAAGACATATTTAAATCGTCTTTTAGTTTGAAAAACTTCAATCTTTTCAGATGAAATCGTCGTCTGTCGCGATATCGTTGAAGTTGAACGACAGCGGCGATTTTGAAGAGCGCGAAGTTTCCGCCTGTTGTTGATAGCGATTCAGGAGGCCGATAGAGAGCCGGTTTAGTAAAAGGTTGGCGCGATTCGTCAGATGATGCGGGCTTTTTCGTCCCGGGGACTGAAGGATTGTTTCGAGGGCTTTCAGGTGCATCGCGAAAAGTTCCGAAGCCGTTATCTTTTGGGCAAGAAGTTCTTCGATGAAGGGCGTCGTTTGGGACGCGTAATTTTCATGTATCGTTGGAATGTAATTTTTGAGCAGTTCAAGATATTGCTCTTCGAGTTGCCGGGTCAGACGCGCCGGGCGCGGCGCCGGGTATTCGGCAAGAATCTTTCTCTGTCGTTCAATGAATATCTGGTTTTCTTTTGATTTGCGCAGTATTTCCTGCTGAAGCCGGTTGCGGAGCTCGGCGTTTTGTTCCGTGTTTCGATGTTCGCGAACTGCGAGCAGGATTTGCCAGAGCAGATCGGAAACGGTCGTTCCTTCAAGCGTGACGACGCCGTTTCCTCCCCGTTCGCAGCATTGAGTTAGTAGATTCGAGTCTTTTTGGGGACCAAGAAGCATCATTGGAGCCGTCGCTCCGCTGGTTCGGCAGCCGTCGATGAAATCCAGGCTTTGTTTGACGGGTTGAATGCCGACCAGGATAAAATCAAAGGTCGCGGTTTGGAGCGCTTTCATTCCTTCGAACGATCCCTGGACTTCCTGAACGCGGATTCGTAACTCGGGAACTTCAAGCAGGACTTTCTCCAGCCAACTTTCACGTGAAATAAGGTTGGCGACGTAAAGAATGCGGAGGTTCTGAAGGAGTTGAAAGGAACGAGGCATAACGTGTCTTTGGAAATGAGACGGGAAAAAGGAAAACGAATCGATATTTTAACGGAAATAAAAAAATTCGTCAACGTCAGATAAAAAAAATTCAAATATCGATTGCATTATTTTAAAAAAGTTCCTATACTTCGGAAAATTTGAAATTTGAGAATCCCGTTATTTAATTTTGATTTGACGTTATGCCTCCGCTGAATGACGAAGCAATTGTTCTGCGAACGACCGATTTCAGTGAAACCAGTATGGTGGCGACTTTTTTTACCCGCGAGGGAGGAAAAACAGCCTGTCTGGCGAAAGGGGCGCGTCGGCTTAAGAATCCGTTTGACACGTCGTTTGACGCAATGAATATTTGCCGGATTCTTTATTACCCTAAAAATGGCGACGCGCTTCAGCTTGTTACGGAGGCGAAATTACTGGAACGGTTTCGGGCTGATTCAACTACCGCAATTTACGCAGGTTTCCATGTTGTTCAGCTTTTAAATTATTTTACTGAAAATTTTAACCCGCAAAACGTATTATTCGACTTGACGAAAAACGTTTTAAAAGATATTGTATCGATGGATTCGATATGCAAAACCGCGGATTTGGATAATATTCCGGAAAAACTTTCCCGGAGACTTTTTCGCTACGAGTTGCAGCTTATGCAGTTGTCGGGACTGGCGCCGTCCTTTTACGAGTGCGTTGGATGTTCTGGGAAAGTTGAAGTTCGCCGCGGTTCTCCGCGCGTTGCTTTTAGCGTAGGAGACGGAGGAATTCTCTGTTCCCGGTGTCGGCCGGGCAGGAAGAACGTCGTTTCTTTGTCTTCGGAAGCCCTTGGCGCTTTTCGGCTTTTGGCTTCGGCGGACGAGCGCTATTGGCAAAGACTTCAGCTTTCCAAAAAGACGCTGGGGGAGATTCGAGGGCTTTGGAATCAGTATCT
>CAZWOV010000133.1:0-4858 GCA_964635645.1 uncultured Planctomycetaceae bacterium
ATAATTATAGCCGGAAAAATGAATATACTCTTTACCGTTAATTACCGTTTTATCATTCGCCTGCCCGTCGTGCGTCGTGAAATACGGATTACGGAGTCCCGCGTCCAAAACGACTTCGATCGACTGCCGAAGCTGACGATATTCCGGACTCTTCGCAAACACATAATACTCTTCCGGCACGGAATCCGAACCAGGCGCCGTTTTTTCAGCGGCGTCCGTCGAAACCCCGGCGCCGGCCGACGCCCTGGACGAGCAAAGGGCCGCGCGAAGACGCGGAGAATCGCCCATATATTTGCAAACGGCTTCCGCAACGTCGCGCGCGGTAATCAAATCCTGGAGAACCATTTCGGGAAAACGACCGCCGAAATCTTCCTCAAGAATATTGATGATCTCCATACGTTCCAGAGAATCCATTCCAAGCTCGGTAATAGCCGAGTTGACAGTCATGCCGACCGCGCGTTCGCGGGCAATACCGCGGACTTCGCGTTCAATAATCTTAAAGAGACGCAAAACGTATTTGGTCTGACGCAAATCCTCCGGAAGTCCCCCCAAATCGATCGATTTCGCGGCCTCAAAAAGCTCTTCCAGAACAGGGTCCATTCCGGCGCCGTCGCCGCCTAATGCCGCGACCATGCTTTCAAGATCATCGTCAAGATCCTCCCAATCGTCCTGTCCGGAAGGAGCGGCCAACTGCGCGTCGCCCGCCGTCTTGCCGTTAAAGGCGCCAATCATCGGCTCCTGGTCCTGAGCGGCCTGAAAAACAGCCGCCTGTTCACGCGCCGCGCGTTTCTTAAGGCGCTCTTCCAAAGGCGTCGGCGCAATGGGATACGGCTTCGACGTCGCATAAGAGGGCTTACGGCTTTCAATGTCGGGAATCAAAGCCATTATTTCTTCGGAATTATGTTCTTCCGCGGCAATTTTCTCGACCTTGGGAGCCGCCGAGTCGGCTTCTTCCGCCATTCTCGCCGCTTTGGCTTCGGCAAATTCAGCTTCCAGCATAACCTTGCCGTCCCGGGCGTTCCATGCCGCAAGCGGCTCAAAATTATCCGCGAGGAATTCCATTCGCGTCGCGTTACGCTGAATTTTACCGCTCGACGTTTTGGGAATCGCGCCGTGACGAATCAGGTAAATGCAGTCCAGAGGCAATTCATGCTCTTTGGAAACCCTTTTCTTAATCTCTTCGACGACTTCGGCATAGTCTCCGCCGACCTTTTTGTCCACTTCCTGAACCAGAACCAACATTTCACGCCCGTCTTTTTCCAAAGCAAAGAGCGCGCCGGAATCCGCGCGGCAAAGCTCGTGCGCATTCTGAACGGTCAGCTCGATATCCTGCGGATAGAGATTGACTCCATGCCAGATAATCATATCCTTAAGACGACCGGAAACGTAAAGCTCGCCATCCCACATAAATCCAAGATCGCCGGTGCGGAAAAAGTGGTATTTCGGCCTGACTTCTTTTCCATCCTTGGTCAAAACGCAGGTTCGCAAGCATTTCGCCGTCGCCTCCGGCTTTTTCCAGTATCCACGAGTCGTACTGGGACCGCTTATCCAGATCTCGCCCACTTCGCCGTCGACGCAAAGGCGTTCCGTATCGGGATCCACAATCGCTATCGACTGGTCGGGCGACGGCGCTCCATTCCCCACGATGCAGCGCGCTTTTGGAGAATTGGCGTCCACCTCAAGCGCCCATCCTTTACGCAGCATGTCGCCGTCAAAATACTTTTCCGTAGCCTTCGATTCCACATAACCGCCGGATACCAGAAGCGTCGCTTCCGCCAAACCGTAACAGGGATAAAAAGCGTTCGGATTAAATCCCGCCGGCGCAAATTTTTCTGCGAAAGCCTTCATCGTCTCGGGACGCACCGGCTCCGCGCCGTTAAAGGCCACTTTCCAGGAACTGAGATCCAACTGTTTAACCTGCTCGGGCTTAATTTTTTTCACGCATAATTCATACGCGAAGTTTGGTCCGCCGCTCGTCGTCGCCTGATACCGTGAAATAGCGGAAAGCCAGCGGAAAGGCCTCTGAAGAAAAGCCATGGGAGACATCAGGATATTGGGTCGGCCGACGTAAAGAGGCTGAAGAATACCGCCGATAAGTCCCATATCATGATAGGTAGGAAGCCAGAAAACCCCAATTCCCGAACGGGTATGCTCGAAGACGTGCCCAATCGTCGCCGAATTATGCATCAAATTCGTATGGGTAATCACGACGCCTTTCGGATCGCCGGTAGAGCCGGAAGTATATTGCAAAAACGCAACGGTATCGCCATTAATATCGGGAGCCTTCCAGGTTTCGGCGTTTTCCGACAGGATTTCATCCGTGTTGAGCCAAAGCATCGAATCAAGATATGGAGTTTCCCTGAATTGCCGTTCGCTCCTGCCAAGCACTTCGCCGTTCGTAAGCGCAACTTTCGCCTCGCAGTCCTGCGCGACAATTTGAACGCGATTTGCGGAGCGGTTCTTTCGCGGCGGATAAACGGGAACGGCAACGACTCCGGCATAAAGACAACCAAAATATGCCGCAATAAAATCCAGACCCGGCGGGAAAAGAAGCATTGCCCGTTCGCCTGCCATTCCATGAGCCTGAAACCAGGCGGCTATAGCCCGTGCGCGAACGTCAAGGTCGCGATTCGTCATGCGAAGCATATCGGCGTCGCCGTCGACAAGATACCCAAACGCCAAATCATCCGGCTGGTATTCTGCACGATGCCGAATCAATTCAACAAGAGTTGGCGGACCAAAAAAAGACCCGGGAAGATTTGCGGTACTGGACATATTTCACTCCATTAGCTTACATTGAACTGGTACGCATATGAGATAATGCACGTCATAATTATTATACCAGAAAAAAAATAAACTGGAAGTAGTACTCCGCGCATTATTACATGAATTATCCTTTTAAATTTCGGCAAAACAAATCGGTATTTTTATCCAAATAGATTTAAATCGAATAAATCAGGTAAAAATCGGATATTTTCGACGCCGTTCCGTTCATTCGCCGCAAATTCTCTCCCATCTTCCGCCGCAGGATTTCTCCGCCGCTGGGATCCAAAGCCCAGGTATCAAAAAAAGAGGCTTGCCTCCCGACGAGCAAGCCCCATTCGCTGAAAAGCACGCGGATTTATTCAATTCCCTCCGTTTTCCGGTTCTTTTCTTTTTTGCTCCCCTTTACAAAGAAAACTCCGAACGGACTTGCCAAAAGAGAGGGAGTCAGCAGAAGATCCGTCACCAGCGCAGTCACCAGAAGAATACACAGCATCCAGGCAAATCGAGCTTCCGGAACAAAATCGCTGAACGTAAAAACCAAAAATGTCAAACTGCAAATAACGGTCGTCTGAACCATCGCCATCGCGCAATTGGAATAAGCATAAATAATCGCCTCCTGACGGCTGCATCCAACCTGAATACCGCGTTTGAACCACGTCAGCAGATGAAGAGTACCGTCCACGGTAACTCCCAGAGCGACGCTCGCAGTCATCATGGAACCAAGATCAACTTTCACTCCAAGAAGCGCAAGCATACCAAAAACCACAACGCTCGGCAAAATATTCGGGAACATTGCGGCCAGGCCGCCCGCCAGACTTCTTAAAAGAATAACAAGCGTGACAGAAATCAAAATAAAGGCCGAAAGGAAACTGTCGATCAGATCGCGAAGCAACTGCTCCTGCGCCTTAAAAACAAGGGGAATCGCTCCCGTCACCACAAGAGAAACGTCTTTAAACTTCATCATGTCCCCCGAATCGATTTCCGGATCTTCAGAAGTTTGCTTTCTGTTTTTCATGCGCCGCTCGACCGAACCGCCCGCCAAACGTTCCCCGGAACCGTCGGGGGCCGCCGTCTCTTCAACCTGTTCCGCCTTAAATTTCTCCACGGCGTCAAACGCCCCCTGCAAAAACGCGGATTCCTCGATTTGCGAAGAAGAAATCGAATAGGTAATCCCATTTTTCAGAAGTGTTTCATAAATTCTTAATTCGACCGTCTTCAACAACTCGTCGTACTTAAGTTTTGCAATCGCCTGCACGCGGATGGAAATACGCCACATCTCTTCCTCCGCGGCCTGAAAGTAGTATTTGGTATCTTCCAGCGAAGTCAGATTCTCCTCGAGCTGACGATTGAAAATCCGTCTCGTGGACACCGCGGCCAACGACCTTTCGCGCAACGGCGGTGGATCCGGCAAGACGTTCAATATCGAAATAACGCCGTCCACGCCGGGAACGTCTTTCAGGCATTTTTGAACCATACCCACAAGTTCAAGACGCTCCAAAAGCGATCGCTCTTCGTTTCCCGGCGTTTTGGGAATACGCAGAACCACCTCAATCGGAATCAGACCGCCAACCTTTTCTTCGAGGTAATTATAGTCGACAATAACTTCATTTTTTGAGCTGAGCATCCCAAGAATCGAAATGTTCGTTTCCAGCCGCGAAACAAAAAGCGAAAAGACGGCGGTCAACAGAAAACTAAAACCAATAATCAACCAATAATGACCGCAAATAAACCGCGCCAGTTTCGCCCAGCAATTTTCCTGAAAATAAAGTTTCGCCTCCCCGCCCGCGTCAATCCTCTTTTCCCTAGAAAGCATTACCGCGGTTTTTTCCTCTCCCCCGCGCCGTCTTAAACCGGGAACCCAGTACTCAAACGGGGGCCAGTTTTCCCAGAATGCTCCAAGAAAAACAAACAGGGTAAACGTTCCAATCAAAAGCGCAATCGAAGTGTAAATTCCAAAATGACAAATCGGCGAAATTTGACTGATCGCCAGAGAACCCATCCCCAAAACAGTAGTCACCGTCGCGAGGATACAGGGAAGAAGCCCTTTCCGAATTGTTCTCATAACCGCGCCCTGCCGTCCGCCTTCCAGAAG
>CAZWOV010000133.1:4868-7422 GCA_964635645.1 uncultured Planctomycetaceae bacterium
TCGCGATAATAATTGGAAAGATGAATGCCGGATTCCATCATCAAGACAAACGTCAAAGCCACGATCAGCAACGAGATGGAATCCATATGCGACCCCGTGAAATAAATCGCGGCGGGTCCAATCTGCCGGTTTACGCCCGCGATAATCAACACCGTAAAACATAATATCGGATTCCGAAGGCAAACCCACAGAAGCAACGTGCAAACGGCAATAAATACCGGCATAATCTTTTTTTGCGATATTTTCGTTACCCGATCGATCTCCACGCTGTCGCACGTAACGCCGGCAAGATGAATCTGCCGGTGCGTTAATCCCGTAACGCGCATGGTATCCGCATAAAGTTTGTCCAGCAGGGCTTCGCGATTCTGAACGCCTTCCGCCGAAGGACCTACCACGATGCATCCGCCTTGACGATCGCGGCTCAGACACCATCCCCCAATTTTCTCCTCCGAAATTTCTCGAATCGGTTTAGGCGGTTTCAGTCGCGAATACCGCTTCTCGTTCATCGAATCCAGTTTCTCAAGAATACCTTTCGTCGTGATAACGGTTCCCACCAAAACCGGAAGACTGTTGCCGTCGCCGTCCGTTTCGGATTTAAGAAACTCCTTCGCCAGAACATCCTGAATCGGATCCTCCGGCGTAAGACCGTCCCAGCTGATAAGAACCATTTCATTCGACCCGAAATGATTCTTGAAGAACATCAGCTTCTGCGTTTCCGGAAAAGTCTTGGGAAACCAGTCTTTCACCTCGTTATTACTGTGTTTTTGAGCCTCGCCGCCGCCATAGAGCAGAAAAACAAAAAATACCGCGAACAGGAAAAGAACCAGATAACGAAGGGGCGCGTTTAGAAATTTATCTTCCTTTTCTCTTCCGATATTTTTATCCTTTCCCCGCGCAAAGCTTTTCTTCTCCTGAAAAGACGAATCCACGGCAACCGGCGTTAACCGCTCCCGACTATTCTGAACTGAACGATTTTCTTCCATAATTCTCCTGACGCCTCTAATACGAAAACAGCATAACTTTATCTAATATCGGCGCTTTTTTTTCTGATACTAATTTTATGTTTTCACCCGATATATTTTAACCAAAATTTAATACTTATCCAATTAGAGAAAAAAAAATCGGACGCCGATATCTCAAAAAAATCAGAAACGAACCTCAGGAGATAAAATGAACGTCCCGCAAACAATACGAATCGCCCGTTTCTCCACCCGCTGCGCCGTTTTGGGCCCCGGACAGCGCGGAGCCGTCTGGTTTCAGGGGTGCGAAAGAAAATGCCCCGGCTGCACAGCCCCCGAAACATGGAGCAAAGACGGAGGAACGCAAATCGAAATCGAACGTCTCGCGCACATTTTCGCATCTCTGCCGAATCTCGAAGGCCTTACCCTTTCCGGCGGCGAACCCTTTTTACAGGCGGAAGGCGCCGTCAGACTGATCGAACAATGTCGGCGTCGGCGTCCCGATTTCTCCTTCTTCGCCTTCACCGGATTCACTCTCGAAGAACTGCTGAAAGAAGAAAATCCCGACCGTCTGCGGCTTCTCGCCAATCTCGACGTCCTCGTCGACGGTCCCTACCGCGAAACCGAACATCTCAATCTTCTCTGGCGCGGTTCAAAAAATCAGAACGTCTGGTTCCTCACTAAAAGATACGAAGCGGCATGGAAACCGCGAATCAACGAAACCTGCGTCTCCATGGAAATGGAAATGAACGAAGAATCCATTCACTTCATGGGAATTCCTCCCAAAAATTTCAGAAATAAACTCAATACGATAACTCAGGAACTCGGTTTGAAAGAATTAAAATAAAAAAAGCGGGAAACCTCGGCTTCCCGCAAAATCGAAACTTTTCCAGGAACTAAAAAATGGAAGTAACAGGCTCAAGCGGAACGTCGCCGGTAGCGGACGCAATCGCAGTATTGAAATAAGAGACGGCGTCGCGATAAGCCGTTTTCGCATTTTCATATCGAGTGGGCAAATTCGCCAAAGCTTCGTTTACCACCTTAAAAACGCCTACGGAAAGATCGGTCGGAACGTGAGGCTTAACCGCTTCAAAAGCGCTTTTGATAGAATCGGTCAATGGATCGGTCGCGAGCGCAGTCGCCTGCACTCCCGCGTCCGCCGCCTCGCGAATACTCTTAGCCGCCGACTGAATTGCCGTCACGGCCGTCTGGTAATCCTCAACCGGCTCCCAGAAACGTTTTTCAAATTCGGGAGTCCAATTCCCCGGATTACCGTTGCCGGCGCTGGCGGAGCCGTATTCCCACGCATAAGACTGAGCGTCGGAATGCTCGGAACCCATATTGCCATAGTAAGCCTGAAGTTCCGTATTATTCTCAAGCGCTTTGTAAAGAGTAATTTCAGTATCTTCACTTCCAGGAGTTCCGTCTGGACCGACGGAGCCCTGAATCACGCCGGAAAACGGCGCGGCGCCGGAAACGCTTACGACAAGTTCCTGCGCAGAGACTTTCGAGGCATGAAGAGTAACAACCAGCGGCGTGAGACCGGCGCCGATCAAAAGCTGACGACGGGTATTGTTCACAACGGGCTTGCCGGT
>CAZWOV010000134.1:0-7411 GCA_964635645.1 uncultured Planctomycetaceae bacterium
TGGCGGCGCGGGCGTGGGCGCGTTGAAAATGGACGTCTGCGAATGCGCCGTTTTTGACCGGGCGCTTGAACCGGATGAAGTTTTCAGTCATGCTTTGGCGCGCGAAAGCATTTCCAGCGCACAAAAGAAAGTACTTGGCGAACTTACGGAGTTGCTTGCGTCGGGGGCCTGGAAGGAATGTTCGGCGGTTGCCGAAAAATTTGCGGAGGCCTTTGGTTCTGAAAAAGGAGCGGGAATTTCCGAGGATAGCGTATGGCAAACTCCGGAAATGGTCGTTCGTTCTTTGCAGATAGCGCTGCTTTTTAAGAATGGCCTTTTTTCTGACGGGACTGCCTTGACGCAAAAAACGCTTCTTGAGAATTCTTTTCCTCTTTCCTGGCGCGCCAGTCATGCGAAAGAGCTTCTTTCGGATGGTAATTTGCGCGTTAATGAAATCATTCCGGCTGAGACGGCTCAAATTTTGGACCGGATGGCAGCCGACGGCGCGATCGTTTTCTCGCCGCGTCAGGCTTTTGAGTTTCGCGAATTAAAAGCGATGAATTTACTGCTTCGAGAACCTGAAAAATCCCCCGCTCTCAAAACGGCGGCGACTGAATTTGAATCTTTGATTCAAACGGCTTCCGAGGTATTGGAGGGAAAGGACCTGGAATCCAAAAAGTGGGAATTGATTTACCGGCAGGGGTTGGCGCTTTATCGCGCAGGCGAGTTTAAGTCGGCGGAAAGTATTTTCCGAAAGCTGGCCGGAAAAACAGCGGAAACGGAAACCAGTACCGGACCGGGAATCGTCGATCTTGTTTCACTTCGGCGCGGCGCGGCGCGCGAAATGTTTAATCGGGTTCAGAATGCTCAAGGCAAGGGGAAAACGTTAGCAAGCAAACGGTCTCTTCGTCATCATCAGATCGAGTCCGCCGAATGGCAGACTCGTCGGACGTTGAAAAATCCAGGCGGCTCGCTCAAGGAAGGAAAAACTCCGGATTTTATTTTGCCGGAAGATCATCGGTTTGGCGCGGAAATTCAGGTTTCGTCTTTCGTGGAACTTGAAGCGGCCCGCGACAGGCTGCGCGAATTTAAGACGGGTGAGAACGCCCAAACGCCGACGGCCGGATTGCCTGAAGGCGGCGTGAAGATCGTTATTTTGCCGGGCGTTTATCAGATTCCGCGTACGTTCCGTCTGACTTCTGAAGATTCCGGAACTCCGGCGGCTCCGATTGTTTATTCGGTTCTGGACCCGGCCAAAACAGTCTTTACCGGCGGTTTGGATCTGACTGAATATGCGGTTCCTATTCGGGAATTTGCAGAGGGGAAGAATTTTTTCTCACGTCTTGACGAGTCTGCGAAAGAAAATGTTTACGCGGTAAAACTTGCGGACGTTCCCGGTTTTTCTGAAATTCTCCAAACGTTTCCGGAACAGCAGCTTCCCGCAATTGGGAGGCGCGGCGGCGGAAGCGGGCCGGATGCGGCGCCGTGGATTCAGCTTTACGCCGTGACGGCGAAGGATGCGGACGATCTTCATCAGGGGCGAAACGCGGAACTTTTTTCGCTTGCCCGTTATCCAAACGACGGATATTTGACGACGGATAAAGTTTTTTCTGGACTTTATCAAAGCGAAACGCAGTCGAAGCCGCCGGTTTTTTCCGTGAAAGAAGAAATTTCAGACAAACGTCTGGCAAATTGGAAGCAGGCTGACGACGCCTGGCTTTTTGGATGTTGGCAGGCTCTCTGGACGCAGGAATCCCGCCGTCTGAAAGAGATTGACCCGGCGCGGAAAAGCATTGGTATCGACGGCGCAAGCGTTCGGGAAAATTATCCGTTCTTTGTCTTTAACGTTCCGGAAGAGCTTGATTCTCCCGGCGAATGGTATCTTGACCGTAAAAATCAGACGATTTATTTCTGGAAAGGACGTTTTGACGCGCCGAATACCCGATACTGCGTTTCGTTTTTCGACCAGCCTTTCATTGAAACGAAGGATACGTCGTGGGTTGTTTTTGAAGGGTTGACGCTTGAATTTGGGAGTCGCTGCGCCGTTAAAATCCTGGGCGGCGAGCATAACCTGCTTGTCGACTGCACGATTCGCAATTTTGGAACCTGGGGCGTGATTCTCACGGGAAAAGATTCGGGCCTTTATGCGTGCCGCATGGCGAAATTTGGCGGCGGGGGCGTGAGGATGGAAGGAGGAAAAACGACTCCCGAGGGAACCGAGCATGGAAATCTTTTTATTGAAAATACCGAAATCGAGGGTTTCGCTCTGATTGATCTTGCGTACACTGCGGGCGTGCAGTTTTTCGGAACGGGAAACCGCGTTGCGAATTGTCGAATCCACGATACTCCTCATTATGTTTTTCGCGTTGAAGGAATGGAGCATACTATTGAATTTTGCGAGGTTTTTGACGCCGTCTATCAAAGCGACGACCAGGGCGCGATTGATATGTGGGCCAATCCGGCGCTTCGAGGGATTCTCTTCCGAAATAATTACTGGCACCATATCGGCACGGGATGTCTTGAGACCTCCTACCGTCGGGACGCGCCGAGCATGACGGACGCCCAAAAGGCTAAACGCGCGAAAAAACTGGCCAATTGTTTCAAAAACCAGTTTTGCGGACAGGGCGGGATTCGGCTTGACGACGCGATTTCTTCCGTTGTTATTACCGGAAATGTTTTTCAGGAATGTTCCAGTAAAAATTTTGGCTGCGTGCAGATTCACGGCGGAAAAGATAACGTGGTTGATAATAATCTGTTTATCGGCAACGTCGTGTGCGCGTCGCTTTCTCCCTGGGGAGAAAAACGCTGGAAAGACTCGCTCGTGAATAAATGTTACGAATTTATGAAAAACGTCACTGGAATAAGCGATTTCAGTGAAGCGGGAAAATGTCCTTTAATGGAAAAGTATCCTGATTTGCTCGTTATGACGGAAAACTGGGACAGAAATTTCTTTACGCGCTCTCTGGCATTGGATTGCGACGCTTTTTTCCTCCGCGACGCTGGACAAAACGAGATTTTCGCAAATACGCTGCTCCGGTCGAAACCCTCCGATTTTTGCGAAGACCCCGACTGCGAGCGGGACGGTTTTCTGCGTTTTCGTATTCCGTATGAAAGTCCGCTCTTCGACGGCGCCGGGCTGACGCCCATTCCGATGGAGGCGATGGGACTTTATCGGGACGGGAGATATCGCAGGTAATCGTTTCGTTGAAATTCGTTGGAATTTTGTTTTCGCTTGATTTCCCGTTGCTTTTTTCCGTGTTTCAGGAAAGAGAGCGACGGGATTTTTTATCTGTCGGAGACGCTTTTTATTTCTTTTACGCCGAAGCCCTTGACTTTTAGGGGATTTGGAGTAAAATACGTGGGTTATTTTCAGTCCTGAACCTTGGCGGAGTGGAAAGGAGAACATGGACGCGACGCAAGCTGAACTTCATCTTGATGCGGACTCGTTGCCGAAACTGACGGCATGTCAGAAAGCAATCGAATATTCATTCAGGGATCTGACGCTTCTGGCGTCGGCGTTGACGCATACTTCCGGAGCGGTTACGCGGCTGGTTTCCAATGAACGATTGGAGTTCCTCGGAGACGCTGTTCTTGGATTTGTCATTGTGGATCTCCTTTATCATCGATGCAAATCTTTGATGGAGGGCGATATGACTCAATTCAAATCCGCGATCGTCAGCCGCGCGGCCTGCGCGCGGGTCAGTCGTTCTCTGGGACTCGAGAAATATCTTTTTCTTGGTCGAGGAATGAAAGGTACGAAACTCCCCTCCTCCCTTCTGGCCAACGTTCAGGAGGCTGTTATTGGGGCTATGTATCTCGACGGAGGTCTTGACGTTGTGCGCGCGTATATTTTGCGCGTTTTCGAGGAGGAGATTCAGGAGGCTCTTCAGGGCGGGCCGCTCAAAAATTTCAAGATGGTTCTTCAGCAGTATGCGCAACGTAATTTTCATCTGACGCCGACCTATGAAACGTTGGATCAGAAAGGACCGGATCATCGAAAGTGTTTCAAGGTTCAGGTTTGCGTAGGAACCCGCATTTTTCAACCGGCATGGGGCAAGAACAAAAAAGAGGCGGAGCAGCACGCCGCCGAGAACGCCATGTGCGAATTGGAAAATAAACCGCCGGTTTATCCGTCCGACCGGTAAAATCAAAATGAGTTCTGAATGATGAAAAATGACGAGGCGCAATTTTTACGTTCGGGGCTTCAGGAATTTTGAAATTTATTCGGCGGCGTGATTTCGGATTTACGGTCGTCATCCCGTCGCTTTTTGGTCAATTATCCTTATTCCATATTTATTTTTAATTATGAAAAAAGCAGTCGCTCTTTTATCCGGCGGATTTGACAGTCTTCTGGCGGTCCGTATTATGCAGAAACAGGGGTTTGAAGTTGTGGGACTGAATGTGATTACTCCTTTCTGCGACACGTCCTCCGCCGCGCTTGAGTCGGCGGAAATGCTTGGAATTGAATGCCGCGTTCTTCGGACGGACGATTCATATCTCGATCTGGTTCGTCATCCAAAGTACGGATACGGCAAAGGAGTCAATCCCTGCCTGGATTGTCATCTGTTTATGATTCACCGCGCAAAGGAGCTGATGGAAGAAATTGGGGCGGAAATTGTCGTTACGGGAGAAGTTATTGGACAGCGTCCGATGAGTCAGCAGAGACATCATCTGGAAATGCTGGATTACCATAGCGGGATTTCCGGGCGGCTTATTCGTCCGATCTGCGGCAAACTTCTTCCGCCGACGGAGGCTGAGTTGCTTGGAATCGTAGATCGCGAACAGCTTTACGCGCTTTCCGGACGCGGGCGCGCCCCCCTTCATCAGCTTGGCGAACAATTGGACGTCCCAAAAATCAAAAATGCGATGGCGGGTTGCGTCTTGACGGAAATTTCATTTGCGCCGCGGGTGCGCGACCTTCTGCGTCACGAAAACGAACGGACCGAAATGTGGGAATATGAAATTCTTCGGTTTGGGCGGCATATCCGTTTCGACGGGGAAACCCGTATTGTCGTTGGGCGCCGCGAATCGGACTGCGATTTTCTTTCGGCAACGTTTCGCGAACGCTGCGGGAAGCGCTCCGACGTCGTGTACTGGGAACCTGAAAGCTTTATGGGGCCAAGCGTGATGCTTATTGGGCGGATTAATGAAGAAACGAAACGTTTTGCTCTGAATATTCAGGTTGGCTACTCCAAAAACGCGAAGCCGGGAAACATCGTGTTTCACCAGTATTTCCAAAAGGAAGAGCTGATTGAATCGTTCGAACCGACGGAGGGATTTGATTATAAGCGGTTTCGTCCGATGTGAAATTGCTTTTCAGGAATTCGGGCGAAATATTTTTTTAATCAGTTTCGTCTGAATTCCTGCGGTAAATACGATCGCCGCGGCGCATGCGGTGTTTCGGCGAAAGCGGTCGTTTATGGCGTCCGCGTGACAAACTGGAATTAGGGGTAAAAGAATCGGCGGTTTCTTTCCTGAATTTTTAAATTTCTGCGTCTGAATCAAAATCTTCATGCTTTTTGCCGGATGAACGGCTTGCCGGAACAAAACGCGGCGCATTATTGTTTTTTTCTGGAAAATTTTTTGTTTTCTTGCCTGAAAGACCTTGTTTTTCACGGGCTCTGGTGGTATATTATGAAATAATAACGCGAGGAATAGCAGTGAGTTGACGAAACTTTCCTGTTTTCATTCGCTTTTCCAAAACGCTTTGCCGGTTGCGTCGTAAGATTTGTTTTGGGTTTCCCGCCGTTCATCCTTTTCGTGAAGAATCCATTTGTCTCTGTTTTCAGCAAACCGTTTGTTTTTACGAGCTCCGTTCAGGTTTGATTATGTTCGGAAAGTTTGCGTTGGACATTTGAGATTTGGTCGGCGGGTAAACTTTACTCGAATCGCGCCGCATCCCGGAATCATCATTTCCCGTTTAACTTTAAAGGAGTTTTTTATGTCGAGATTGCCTTTGTTCATGTCCAGCCTTGCTTTGATCGCGGCTTTGGCCGCCTCCGGAATTACTTCCGCCTCAACGGAAGTTTCCGATTGGGGAAAACTTTCTACCGGCGAAGGCGTGAAACTCTTCACGATGACTAACGACAATGGAATGATCGTTAAAGTTTCGAATTACGGAGCTTTGGTTACGTCCATTATGGTCCCCGACAAAGATGGAAAAATGGCGGACGTTTCTCTGGGATTTGATTCGGTTGAAGGATATGAAAGCGACGCCTGTCCGTATTTCGGCGCCGTTGTCGGCCGTTATGGAAACCGTATCGCCAACGGACAGTTTACGATTGACGGTAAAAAATATCAGGTTACCAAAAATGAAAAGGGAATCACCTGTCTTCACGGCGGAAAAGTTGGTTTCAATAAACGAATCTGGGATGTCAAATCGATTGATCATGAAAAAGCGATGATTCTTAAGTGTTCGATTTTGATCAAAGACGGTACGGAAGGATTTCCCGGTAATCTCGACGTCGTAGTTACTTACGTTTTGCCGAAAAAAGATAATTCTCTTATCGTGCTTTACGGTGCGCAGACCGACAAAGCGACTCCGGTCAATCTTACGCAGCACTCCTATTTTAACCTGAAAGGCGCGGGCGCCGAAACGATTCTTGATCATGTTCTTATGTTGAACGCGGACAAATTCACGCCGGTTGACGAAAAACTGATTCCGACGGGAGAATTGCGCGACGTTACCGGCACGCCGTTTGATTTCCGCGAACCGACGGTTATCGGCTCGCGTATCGAACAGGACGACGAACAGCTCCGGCTTGGCGGCGGATACGACCATAACTGGGTTCTGAATCAACCGCAGAGTTTTGAAGATTTTAAAAATCGGACGATGGATTGCGCCGCTTCGCTTTACGAACCGGAAAGCGGCCGCGTTCTGGAAGTCTATACTACGGAACCGGGCGTCCAGTTCTATTGCGGAAACTTCCTTGACGGCACAATCAAAGGCAAGGATGGTAAAAGCTATGCGCGTCGTTCCGGAATGTGCCTTGAAACGCAGCATTTTCCCAACTCCCCGAATCAGCCCAACTTCCCCAATACGATTCTTCGACCGGGTGAAGAATATCAGACCGTTACCGTTTTCCGTTTTGGCGTAAAAAAAGACTGAAAAAGGCGCCGGTTAACTCCGGCGTTATTTCCGATTCAGGTACGTAAAAAGAACGCGGGTTTCCCGCCTGGTTTAAGAAAGAGGCAAACGCGGTAGAACTGAGCGGCGCAGAGTCCCGCCCGGTTCTTTTACGCCGTGAATCCGCGTGATTTACGTTTAATTTATTTTTAATTTTAAGGAGTTTCTCCATGTCCGAAAAAACCCCTGCGGTAGCCGCTTATCCGCGTCTATCTCTCGCCTATTTTCTTCAGTTTGCCATTTGGGGCAGTTATGGGTTTGCCCTGACTGGTTATGTCGCAAACTTTCTCCATTTTAACGGTAATC
>CAZWOV010000135.1:0-7352 GCA_964635645.1 uncultured Planctomycetaceae bacterium
GTCTGCGGGTTGATTTTCAAACTTCCCTGGTCCTTAAAAAGACATTTCAGAAGCGTTCCGCCGACCTGTGCGCGAACGTCTACTTCGTCGAAAGCCATGATTCGGCCCGTGAATTCTTCGTAGTCCACGACTTCTCTTGAAATCGGCGTCATGACGTGAGCGCGGACGGGTTTTACCGCGGTATTTTGAGGCTGGGACGTCGCGATTTGAGCGGATTCGCCGGACTGATTCGCATTTTTGCCCGCGTTATTTCCGGATTCCAGACAACCGGCGAGGGGAAAAAGTCCCATGGATAAAAAAAGTGAAAAAATGGTTTTTTGAGTTTTATTCATAAAAGTATTCCTTTATTGGCATAATTAGCAGGGAAAAACCGGACGGGCGCCCTCCGTTTGAAGATTCCGCGGGACGCGGCGTTTGCTGGTTTCCCAAAACCGCGTCGGCGGAGAATGTTTCAGGTTTCGGCGTTAGCCGGGGCGTTTCCGTCAGGCGGCGTTTTTTCTTCCGTAAGGTTTTGCGGCGGGACGGGACCGTCTGATTTGCGGGTTCTGCGTCCAAAAATCATCATGATCACGGAATAGAAAACAGGCGTGAGGAAAATTCCGAAAATCGTTACGCCCAGCATTCCTGAAAAGACGGCGACTCCCAGGGTGAATCGCATTTCATGACCGGCCCCGGTTGAGAAGAGGAGCGGGACCACGCCGAGGATGAAGGCCATCGAGGTCATCAGGATGGGACGCAGACGCAGACGGCTTGCTTCAACGGCGGCGTCAAATCGGGAAAGCCCGGAGTCCTGAAGTTCTTTGGCGAATTCGACAATCAGAATTGCGTTTTTGCACGCGAGTCCGACGAGGACCAGGAATCCAATCTGCGTAAAGATATTCATGTCGAGGCCTTCCAGACGCACGCCGGTCAGCGAGCAGAGAAGGCACATTGGAACGACGAGAATAATTGCCAGCGGCAGTACGATAGATTCGTACTGAGCGGCCAGAACCAGGAAGACGAACAGAACGGCAAAGAAGAAAACGTAGATTGCGGAATTACCCGCCGTTCGTTCCAGGAGGGACATTTCCGACCATTCATACCACATTCCCTGAGGAAGGATTTCTGAACAGAGCCGTTCCATTTCCAGAAGCGCTTCGCCGGAGCTGTATCCGTCCGCGGCTTCTCCCGTGATCGCGGCCGACGGGAACATGTTAAATCGCGGAACGGTCAGCGGTCCCGTCATGTCCTTGATTTCGCAAATAGAATGGAGGGGAACCATTTCTCCGGCGGTATTTTTGACATGGATACGGTTCAGGTTCTGTTCTTCCGCGCGGAAGATGGATTCCGCCTGGGCTTTCACCTGGAAGTTTCGGCCGAGGAAGGTCAGATCGTTGACGTACTTTGAACCGAGGAAGACCTGAAGGGCGGTGAAAATTTCATCCATTTCGACGCCCATGTCCTGCGCTTTTTCACGGTCGACGTCGATGTATTTCATCGGCGTGTTTGAACGGAACTGGGTATTCAAATTTTTCAATTTTGGGCTTGCGTTTGCCGCGTCGATCAGGTCGTTCGTTACCTGTTCAAGCGCTTTGAGCCCGAGGTTTCCGCGGTCCTGAATCTGGAGTTTGAACCCGGAGGAAGAGCCTTTTCCCATTCCGTCTACCGGGGCGGGACGGCTGATGTTGATTACGGCTTCGGGGATTTCCTCCGCGCATCGTTTCATCAGTTCGTCGCGAATCATGATATCGGTGACGCCGGTCAGTTTTCGTTCTTCGAATGGATCGAGAAGAATCGTGACGGAACCCATATTGGAAATGATTCCTGAAACAAGGAACGACACGCCGTCGACGGCGGACGTTGCGCGAATGCCGGGGATAGGTTGGCTTTTGGGGTCGTCTTTCGGCAGAGACGGATCTCCCGCGCATATTTTTTGAAATCTATTGCAGACGTCGACGGTTCGGTTCAGCGAAGCGGAGTCCGGCAATTGAACGAACGCTCTGAGGTATCCGCGGTCCTGCGGCGTGATGAACCCGGTCGGGGTATTCTGGAACGTGTCGTAGGTAATGTAAAGCAAACCGACGTAAAGAATGACGACGATGAAACTTAATCGGAGGAATAGCTTTACGAAACGGACGTAAACGCTTGTCGCCAGATCGAACGAGAAGTTAAAGAGACGGAAAAACCATCCGAAAGTCAGGTCGATCAACCATGTGATCGGGTCGCGTTTCGTTCCTTTGGGTTTGAGGAGCAGAGCCGCGAGGGCCGGCGAGAGGGTTAGCGAGTTGAAAGCTGAAATAATGGTTGAAAAGGCGATCGTTAAGGCGAACTGTTTGAAGAATTCGCCCGTTACCCCGGTCAGGAACGCGCATGGAACGAAGACGCAGCTGAGTACCAGCGCGATGGCGACGAGAGCGCCTGAAACTTCGTCCATGGCTTTTCGCGCGGCTTCTTTCGGCGAAAGACCGCGTTCCATGTGGCGTTCGACATTTTCGACCACGACGATAGCGTCGTCCACTACGATGCCGATAGCCAGAACAAGCCCGAAGAGCGTGAGGTTATTCAGCGAGAATCCCATGCCCGCCATGACGGCAAAGGTTCCAATAAGAGAAACAGGGACCGCCAGAAGCGGAATAACCGCCGCTCGCCAGGATTGAAGGAAAAGAATGACGACCAGCGCGACCAGAATAACGGCGTCGCGGAGGGCGTGCTGAACTTCGCCGACCGATTCCTGGATAAAAGGCGTCGTGTCGTAAACGATCGTATATTTGAGTCCCGGCGGAAAAGATTTTTCCAATTCAATCATTTTTTCCCGCACGGCTTTGGCCGTTTTCAGAGCGTTTGCGCCGTGCAGCTGAGAGATCTGAAGCGTGCACATTTCCGTGTTGCGGTAAATTTCACGCCGAAAAGAACCGTCGGGCTGTCGGTGTTCATCGTCTTTGAAAGCGAGGTCGCCTTCCAGAAAGTCGACGACGTCGAGCATTTTGGAATGAAGTTCGAGTCTTGCGACGTCTTTCATTCGAACGGTGGAACCGTCTTCTTCGACGCGGACGACGATTCTTCCGAATTCCTCTTCCGTCATTAAACGGCCTTGCGCCTGGAGCATGTACTGAAAATCCATCGGACGCGGTACGGGCGGCTGTCCCAGCTGACCGGCGGCTACCTGAACGTTCTGTTTTTCGATGGCCGACACGACGTCCTTGGCCGAAACGTTGCGGACCATCATTTTGTCCGGATCAAGCCAGATTCGCATGGCGTATTCGCGTTCGCCGTTGATAGAAGCGTCGCCGACTCCTTCAATACGCGAAATGACGTCGCGGATGAACAGACGGTGGTAATTACTCAAGTAGAGCATCTGATAATAGGGTTCGTTGTCTTCCGGATTCTCGAAATCTTTTTCGCGCCAGTACTCGCGACCGTTTTCGTCTATCGCCTTCACAAGACGTCCGCCTTCGCGGACCGTACCTTTTTTCAAAGAGTAGAGGCTGATACTCAAAATTGTCGTCGGACTTTGTTTTTTCGTAGTGACTCCGAGAGACCGGACTTCTTCCGGAAGTTTTGGCGTTGCAATGGAAACGCGGTTCTGAACAAGGACCTGCGCCATGTCCAGATCGGTTCCGACTTTGAAAGTAACGGCGATCGCAACCTGTCCGTTTGTGCAGTTCGTCGTCATGTAGAGCATGTCTTCCACGCCGTTGATCTGTTCTTCAAGCGGAACGGCAACGGTGCTGGCTATGGTTTCCGGCGACGCTCCGGGATACTGAGCGCGAACGTAAACCGTCGGAGGCGAAACGCTGGGGAAAAGGGACACGGGGAGCTGAACGTAAGCCAATGTTCCCAAAATCACAATAACGATGGAAATAACGCAGGCAAAAATAGGCCGGTCGATAAAAAAACGCGCGAACATAAATACTGAATTTCTAAATTTTAAATGGAACGCCGTAAGGTCGGGAATTTAAAGTATCAGGGAATACGGACCGTCCGAAGGAACCGACAGGAAATTCTGCGAAGTTCCGACGAAAAGGTCAGGGTTGGTTCCGAGGCGGATTCCGGATACTTTGAGTCTCGAAACGTTTGAAAATCTCAAAATTTAAACTAAAGGCCAGGTAAATCGGCTGGAAAACGATGAAGCGTGTGAAAATCGAGTTCCAGTTCCGCCGGGTCGTCTATCCGATAGGTAGTTATGGAAATAAATAGTTAAGGATGGATAGTATATTAATGATAACACGAGGTTGGTAGAATGTCAATACTCTTCGGGGGGAATTTTTTTTATTTTTTTGGTAAAATTTAAGGAATGAAGAGAAAAAATTTAAAGAATCGAAAATATTGTTAGATTTTTAAACTGAAAACGAGGGTGAAGGAGCTTGAAATCTGGTATTAGTTTGCAAATTTTTTAAATAATTTTGATGTAAATTAAAATTTTTGGCGTATAATTAAAAGCCGGACGAATTTTACGCGGTTTTTCGACGTAAGGAAGTTTTGGCGTTTACTGTCCGAATTTAATTTGGAAAAATGGAAAGATCTTGAAATGGCTGAAAGTAAGAATTCTGATCAGAAGACATTCCGCATGGCGAAAGACGGAGCGGATCTGGTTGCCGATTCGTCTTTGGGAACGCTTGAGATAAATTTTCAGGCGCGTCTTGAGCCGACGGAAGAAGCGTTTATGAGATTGTTCAAATTAATGGATTATCGACGGATTAAGAGTCGGCCCGAGGCTCTTGGGAAATATGTGGAAGTCATATCGGGTATGACGTGCCGCCAGGAGCGCGTTTTAGTTACGATAGGCGACGGGGAGGGGCTTCATCCAAACGATTTGGCGCGCAAGCTGGATTGTTCGATTCAGTCAATCTCAGCGACGATTGATATTTTGGTGAACAAAAATCTTGCGTTTCGCGTTCCAAATCCCAATGACCGCAGAAGTTATTGCCTCTATTTGACTCCTTGCGGAAAGGAGGTCTGCGCGACGATCAAACGCGGACTTCAGCGCGTTTCGCATGAGCTTCTGGCTGGTTTATCCGAGGAAGATCGGGATGCTTTTGTTCGAATTGTGGAGCATTTTTATCGGACGACCGGCCTGGAACTGTAGCGATTCACGGAAAATTTTTAATGTAATTGGTATTCTGACGTTTTGTTCCGATTGTACTCGTCTTATCTGCCGCGGCGTAATTTTATCGGTTTCAGCGAATATTTTAAAAATAAAGAATCAAAATACGTCTTATTTCCAATTTTGCTCTGGACAAAACCGCGGAAAAAAGGTAAAGTCAGGCCATATTGCGAACTGTTTTCGACGAGCGGGTTTGCGTTGGGAAATGCGAGAGGCTGCCGATTGACGTCCTTTTTCCGTACGGGATTTTTATGCGTAAAAAATATTTGTTTTTTCAAGTTGGAAATTTTATCCTTTTCTCTGTTCTGGGCGTTGCGTGCTTTGTCGGGTGCCGCAACGCTCAGGTAGCGGGAACGGATCCTCTTTTGGGAAAAACGAGGCTTGATCCTCCTGCGACCAGCGCCCGAAGCGTTTACGTCGAACGTCAGAATTTTGATGAAAGCGGAGTCGTTCCCGGCGGCGGCATAGCGGGCGGGCGGAAGTCCGTTTCCGGCAAGGTTTCCCGTACGGCGGAAAGTGAAACGAGAACGGTACGGTATTATTCGCCGGAGGACGAGGCAAACTCGGAAAATGACGCTGAAAAATCTTCTGAAAAAAACGTGGGGAACGGCGCGAAGTCCGCGCGTTTGAAGTGGCGGGCCGTAGGGAACGATTACGCTGAAAAAACAGAGAATGAGGAGAATCGTATTCAAAATGCCGACTCCGATAAGAACTCCAGCGTAGGAAACGACCGTCAGGGAGAATTGAAGGATGGAGAGTATTGTTACTTTTATGATTTCAGCGTTTTTCCTGTCCGCAGGGTTCCGATTGACGAAAATGTCGCCGGTTCCGCCGATTTGAATGGAAATGGTAAAGAATGGACAAATGGGGAAGAAAACGCTTTGTTTTCGGGGAACGTTGAAACGGTAAGGACCCGCGAACCTGTTTCCGGTGGAAATTCTTTTCCCCGAATGAAAACAGTTCAATTGACTCCGGATTCTTTTGACCCGTATGCTCCGCACCGACAATATGAGCGCAGACGGATGGAAATTTCTCAAATGATGGCGAAGGATTTTGATTCTCCCGATTTTTCAGCTCAAAATTTTCCGGTAACGAATCCGGCGGTTGAAAATCGTCGAGTTCCTTCCGATAGTGAAAAAACAGATGCGGCGCGGAATAGGGTTTCAGCGTTGAGCGGGGAACGCGAGACGGATTTTCGAAATCAGAAAAAATCCGGCGGGTGGGAAGTGGTTTCGACTGCGGTTCCATCCGGCAACGCGGAAGGCGAAGAGTCTTTTGCCGCTCAGTCTGTCGTTCCTTCCGTTTCCGTAGGCGAGAAAATTCAGATTTTTCCCGAGCGAAGCCGGAAAGAAAAAACGCAGGATCTCCGCGGCGCGTACGAAGATCCTGTCATTGAACTGCTTGACCTTCCCGTCCGGTGAATTATCTTTGAAGAATGCTGACGGAAGTTCCGATAGCCGCTTTGGGTTTTGTTGCGATCGGGTAACTGGAATCATGCGGTTGCGATGGGAGCGTTGGCTGCGTCGGCAAAGGCGTTTGATATTCGTCGGCCGATAGGACGGACGCGGACGACGGCGCGATATTCGTCGGCTGGTATTGAAGAGGCATGGGGCCGAGCGCTCTGGGTGCGCCGCGGCTTGAAAGCAAAAGCGCGACTTCAGTAAATTTCATGCGAACATCCGGCGTTATTTTATCGAGACGCTGAGCCATATTTACGACGGCCGTCCCTTCGGCGACGGTTGCTCTGGAAAGAGTTCCCAGAAATCCGGCGACTTCGTGTAAATTATGGTCGGCGACTTTTCCGACGAGCGGTTGAAACGTTTTCGCTAAAGCCTCGACTCCGTTATTTTCGATCTGCATAAAAGCGTCGAGACGAATTGCCAGAAGGTTTTCGCCTTTCTCTCCTTTCATCGGTTGATTTTGAAGAACAATCAATCCGCGTCCCGTTACTTTTTTCGGGAAAGGAAATCCTTCATACGCTCCGTCGGCATAGATCAAAAGCAGGTCGTTTGTTCGATAGATGACCTCGACGACGCATTCCGTCCCCGCCTGATCTTTTAAATGAAATCTTTCTGGAGCGAATTCATGAAGTTCCATTCGGCTAACCTTCATTAGTTGCCAGATATTTATCATCGTATCCGGATGATACGTCATGAAATCGTATAGTTCTTTTTCGCAGGTAATAACTTCTAATGGAAGTCTGCGGTACATTGAGATATTCTTCAAAACCGTCCGTATTTTATCCTGCGCGTACGGCGACAGTGATTTG
>CAZWOV010000136.1:0-7346 GCA_964635645.1 uncultured Planctomycetaceae bacterium
AAAAAAAACTAAAGTTTCTTCCAATTATTCCGCAAAAACAAATTTTCCTCCCATGCCGAGGCGTATCTCCCCTTTTCTTTCAAAACCGGTCCCGCCCGTCCTAAAAAAAGAAAACCGTTCGTCCAATACCCCCTGAAAACATACGGACCCGTTCTCCTGAACTCCGCAATCAACAATAAGACCAAAAACTCGCCGATTAAATTTTAGCCGCTCTCTCGCAAAACGGTTCGAAAACTATGCGAAAAGCTCTTTAACGAAACTCGTCATGCCGCTCTTTGACAATATCTGACCGACGTTTTTTCAATACAAATTTTAATGCAAAACCGGCGCAAATTCAAAACTGAAAACTATTTCCCTAAATTCAAAATAGGTAAAACAAATAGACTGTTCTTAATTTACTAATTATTACGCAAAGACAGCCGTAATTGTCGCTAAAACCGCTCAAAAACCACTAAAAACTCTAACAGTAAATTTCTGTTCAGTCGAAAAATCTGGAAAGAGAGAAGCGTTATGGAAAATTGAAGTTTTCCAGTATTTTAATTTCAAGGATGAAAAAATGAAAAGAAGTATCTACAGTATTTCCGCATTCATTGCAGGAACGCTAGCATTTTGCGCTTTACCGGGAATCAGCCGGGCAAACGAAGCCTCCTCAAACGCCGTTGCAGAATCGGCAACCGTTGAATCAACCGGGGTTGAAACGGCGGCAACGCCGCCTCTGGTCTACGAACTCAAGCCGGAACGCCGATTTGAATTCAGCGGCAACGCGGTGGCCTCCTGGTGGGACGGCTTCGGCGCAGGCAACAGTCTTAATTTAAATCAGATCTGGTTGACGGGCCAACGCGCCCTCGATACGGAAACTCACGGTTTCGACTGGGGATACCGTATCGACGCTCTGTTCGGCACCAATACCGCGCAATGCGTCAACGACGGAGGCTTCGACGGAGGCTGGACCCCGAGCGGCGACGGTTACGCGGCCTCCATTTACCAGATGTACGCGGAAGTCGGCGTTGGAAATTTTTCTCTTAAAGTCGGTAAATTCGGCACGCTCCTCGGTTACGAATCGGTCAACGCTACCGAAAACCTCTTCAACAGCGCCAGCTACATGTACGACCACGAGCCGGCCACGCACTGCGGCGGACTTTTGACATACGACATGACGGAAAAGCTTTCGTTAAACTTCGGAATCACGACCGGAAGCGACACTAGCTTCGAAAATGACGACGATGATATTGGATTCCTCTTCGGCGTCGGATACCAGATTACGGATCGTCTCTACGTCGGTTACGCGGCGCACTGGGCGTCCATCCACGGCGGCGAAGACGGACGCCGCAGCAACAATTCGTACGATTACTACGATCTTTTCGACGGAGTACCGGCCGGCGACCATGACGAATTTCTCCAGACGGTTACCGTCAGCTGGGACGTCACAGACCGATTCAACTATACTTTCGTTACCAACTACGGAAATATGACGTCCGATCTCGTTTACGAAAACGCGGACTTTTCTTCCAGTCCGTCCTACGATCAGGTCGGAATCGCGAACTATTTCTCATACGAACTGACGGAAAAAGTTACGTTGGCGTTTCGTTACGAATGGTTTAATCAGTCTGCCGAAACCGGAGGAGAAAGCAAGGAAGCGAACTATCACGACGTTTCGTTCAGCGCCATTTACCGTCCAACGGAAAACATCCTGATTCGTCCTGAAATCCGCTACGACTGGATTAACGAAATGGGCGAAAAAGACGAAGGTTTCGCAGGCGGTATCGGAGTCGGATTCTTATTCTAACCCCAACGACGCATAGCGTTTAACGCCGCGTAAAACAATATCCGGAATGCGAACAGCCCCGCGTTCCGGATATTTTAATTTCCAAATTTTCAGATCGTTTGCGAAACGTTTTCATTCGCCTGACATTCCGCGAACGCTTTTCAACCGCAACTCCCGCAACCGTTATTTTCCGATCATACGGTTTTTTTCATCAACATGGACGACCGTCGGTTTATGCGCGCGCGCTTCTTCTTCCGTCATTGCGGCGTAAGTAATGAGAACAACGGTGTCGCCGGGATATCCGCGTCTTGCGGCCGGTCCGTTCAGCATGATTGTTCCGGAACCCGCGGGCGCTTCAATCAAATACGTAACCAGACGTTCTCCGTTATTGCAGTTAAGAACGTGAACTTCCTCGCCCGGAAGCATGTCGGCGGCGTCCAGCAAATCCTTGTCTACAGCAATACTTCCTTCATAATCCAACTTCGTAGCCGTCAACGTAGCCCGATGAATTTTCGATTTGAACATGCTTCGGAACATAAACAGTCTCCCCGTCACTTCTCAAAATAAAAAACAGGTTTCTTCGTATTATAGAAAATTTCAGATTTTTTTCAAGTAGCAACCCGAAAAATAATCCGGAAAAGGCCAAAAAACTCTTATTCCCGTAAATTTCCCGTTCGTTTCAAACTTCTTTTCCCCGTTTTTTTGAAGTTTTTTTCAACGTAATCGTTCGTTTCCCCCTTAAAAAAAGAGGGTGAAATTCACAAACAAAAAAATTTTTAATTTTTTTTGTTTAAAGGGTGGGAAACGCTTGACAAACGGTTTGCCAACGGCTATACTGAAATAGTTGAAAGGAAGAAATTCAAAATTTTCAGCGTTTGTTTTCACATTGAGAAAGTGAACGGGATTAAAGGATGGTGGTATTTTCCGTTCACAGGCCCCTTGAATAAAATTGAGTAAATATCTTTTCACAATTTTCGACGTTTTCAGACGTCGTCAAGGAGAACTCATCATGTTTAACACTCAGTACGAATTACACACAATCCGTAGCCCGAAAACAGCCCAGGAACGTCGCGCCAACACGCCGATCCGCCCCGTGGATCAGCCTCATGACGACGACTATTCCGTAAAATTCCGCCGCAGAACTCTTCCGTCCAAATATGACGAAGCGATTTCCACCCGTATCGGATATCGTTCCTGGAAGGAAGAAAAACGCGCTCAGGTGGAAGGGGTTGCAGTCGGTAAACGCATCAAAAGGCGCAAGTCCTGGATGCCGTGATTCGTACCGAAGTGGTTTTAATCAGTAATCAGCAACTTATTATTAAATTAATCTGTGCGTTCCCTGTTGAACAAACGATATGAAAACATACTTCGGTTCGTAATCCGTTACGCTTTTGAAGTCCGCGCGTCGGAATGCGCGGGCTTTTTTTCGTTTAACGTCAAATTCACCGCGACGTTCAAACGTCTTCAATCGCCGCGTTTAACGGTTTAAATCCTCTTTAAAACAACAATCAATAATCCACATGAACATTCCGCTTTCCCGCCTCCTGACAAGCTGGTTTATTCTTGTCTGCGTTTTTTTCGAACTTTCAAACGCCTTTGGACTCCAGATAGTCCATAAAGGCCAATCCGACTATCAGATTCTCCTTCCGGAAACCCCTTCGCCCGTAGAAATCAAGGCGGCGGAAGAACTCCAGTTTTATCTTCATGCGATCGCCGGCGTGAAATTAAACATTCTCCATGAAAACGAAACGGATTCTGAAACAGGCGCGCCCTCTCGAGCGCGGCGGCAAAAATACTTTGCCATTGGAGCCTCCAACGCGGCTCAAAAGATTGCCGACGTTCAAAAGATGAAACCCGACGAGATTCTGATCGAAGCCCTTCCCAACGGAACGATCATTCTGACCGGCGAAAAAAAACGCGGAACGCTTTACGCCGTTTATGTTTTCCTTGAAAAACTGGGCGTTCGCTGGTGGACGGCGGACGCCGTCCACATTCCCCAAACGTCCGACGTCCGCATAAAAGACGGGCTTCGCGTTTCGTGCGCACCGGCGCTCTCCTACCGCGCAGTTTACCAGCGCCAGGCATGGAACGGCGACTTCTCTCTCCATAACCGCCTGAACGGACACCGCCACCAGATTCCCAAAGAACTGGGCGGAAACGAAATTCTTCTGAATTGGGTCCACTCGTTCTACCATTACCTCCCGCCGACCCAATACTTTGCGGAACATCCCGAATGGTACGCGGAAATTAATGGGACTCGCGTCGCCGATAATTCTCAGCTCTGCCTGACAAACGACGAAATGACCCGGGAAGTCATTCAAAATATTCTCGCCGAACTACGTAAAAATCCAAACGTCCGCATTCTGGACGTCTCGCAGAACGACAATAAAAAGCCATGCGAGTGTTCCCGTTGCCGGGAGTTGGACGAAAAGGAAGGAAGCCGAGCCGCCTCGCTGCTTCTGTTTGTCAATAAAATAGCGGAAGCCGTAGAAAAAGAATTCCCGAATGTTCTTGTCGAAACGCTCGCCTACCAGTACACGCGAAAGGCCCCCCAAAATATTCGTCCGCGGGACAACGTCCTGATTCGTCTCTGCTCAATCGAGTGTTCTTTCCTCAAACCGCTCGACGATCCGTCCAACGCGGAATTTGCGGAAGACATGAAATCCTGGCAAAAAATATCAAAACAACTTTTCGTCTGGGATTACGCGACAAACTACCACGACTACCTCGGGCCGTTTCCAAACCTGCGGGCAATCGGTCCCAACATCAAATTCTTTGTGAAAAACGGCTGCATCGGCCTGTTTGAAGAAGCGGAAGGAGACGATTTCGCCGAATTACGCAACTGGGTCCAGGCGCAGCTGATGTGGGACGTTTCGCTCGATCCCGAAAAACTCAAGACGGAATTTCTCGAAGGATATTACGGTCCGAAAGTCGCTCCGTTCATCCAGAAATACCTGGACGTACTCCACGACCGCGCCGAAGAAGTTGACGTTTATCTCGGCTGTTTCGGCGCCAAAACCGCCAAATGGCTTGACCTTGCGACCATAAACAAAGCGCAGAACATCATGAATCAGGCCGCCAAAATCTCCGAAAAAACCTATGGAAAAAATTCTCCCCAGTTTCGTCGCCTACGCAAAACCAGACTCGCGCTGGACAGCGTCTGGCTTTACCGTTACGCCTCTTTGCAATATGAAGCCGTGAAAAAAAACCTGCCGTACGCAGGACCGAAAAATCTGGCGGCCGCCGCCGACGACTTTGAGAAATCATGCGCGGAATTCAATATTCATACGTTGGAAATCGGAAAAACCAACAGTATTTCCCAGCTCGTCGCCGGTATTAAGCAGAACGCGGCGCCCAAACGCCGTCTCCCGGATTTTTGCAAAAACATCCCTCGGGAACGCATTTTGACTTTCAGTCCGCTCGTTTTTCAAAATGTCCACGATCGGGCAAAACCGATCGACGATCCTGCGGCGACAGGCGGAAAAGCGATGAAAATGGACGTCCACGTAAACTGGAATCTTCAATTCCACCCCGATTTCACCGGAAAATACAGAATCTACGCCTCCATGCGCTGCGAAGGAAAGGAAAAAGAACAGAAAATCTGCGCCTGGGGACTATACGATACGGAAAAGAAACAGTCCGTAAAAACGCAGCCTCTATCGTCTTCGCAATTCCTGAACAAAGACGGCAAATACGATTCCAATTACCAGTGGTTTGATCTTGGTACGGTTGAAGTCCCAGCCGGCTCTTATCTCTGGTTTGCTCACGGACAGAGCCCCGACGTCGACGCATTCTTCGTCGATCGGGTTATTTTTATCGCGGAATAAAGTATCGTCCGAAGCTTCGGGCAGGATTTTCTGCCCGATTCTTTCGCAACGTCGGCTCTTTCCTCGATATCAACCGTATTTTTCGTTCTGAACGGGACGATCGTTTATCTGATTTTATCGTTCTTCTCTCTCTTTTTCCTTTTACGAATAAATCAGCGGAAAAAACAACAAATCGGGCGTTTATCGTCACGACTTACGCCGTTTTCATAAAACTTCGCCGATTCATAAAATATTTTTCTGAAAAATCCACGAAAAAAGGCCCGTCCGGACTTGTTTTCAATGCGAAATATGGTATAATTGGAAAATCGATATGTTTTTAAATTTTTTACTTTTAAAGTTGGATCATCTCCAAAACAAAAAATCATGTTGGAAATCCGCAGTAAGCGCGAAATAGCTCCGCGCATTTTTGAAATGATCGTTCATGCTCCCCGCATCGCGGCAAAAGCAATGCCTGGGCATTTTGTCATTGCCATGCCGGATGAAGTTGGCGAACGTATTCCGCTTACGATCGCAGACTACGATAGAGAATCGGGGACCGTTACGCTGGTACTTATGACTGTTGGAGTTTCCTCAACCAAGCTTTCCCGTCTTAACGCGGGCGATTCGCTTTACGCTTTAATCGGTCCTCTCGGCAATCCGTCCGAAATGGAGAACTTCGGCACGGTCGTCCTCGTTGCCGGCGGCGTCGGTACAGCGCCCGTCTACCCCATCGCCAAAATGCTCCATGAAATCGGCAATAAAGTCGTCGTCATTCAGGGCGCCCGCACCAGGGAACTGCTTTTCTGGGTCAATAAGATGGCGGCGGTCTGCGACGAACATATCGTCTGCACAGACGACGGAACGTTCGGACGCAAGGCTCGCGTCACGGAACCGTTAAAAGAGATTCTCGAAACCCGAAAAGATGAAATCGGTTGCGTCTGGACTATCGGTCCCGCAATTATGATGAAATTTTGCGCACAGACTACCGCGCCGTTCGGAGTTAAAACCATCGCCAGCCTCAACACTATCATGATCGACGGCACGGGAATGTGCGGCGGTTGCCGATGCACTATCGGCGGAAAAACGAGATTCGTCTGTTGCGAAGGTCCGGAGTTCGACGCGCATCAGATCGAATGGGATTCCATTCTGAAACGCCAGCAGCAATTTAAATGCCAGGAAAAATGCTCCATGGACCGTTATGTGGAAATCTGGAAGGAAGAAAAAAACAAATAGCGAATGAAACGATTCGCTTTTCAGACGTTCAAATCCGTCTGCCCAAACGTCGGCGTCCCGACGCGTTTTACGAAACAATAAACCTGAAAGCAACCGTAAAAAAACAAACCGTTTTCAAATTTACGGCCTATCCTCATTTTTCGATTCAATAAAAAACAGAAAAATAGAAAATGACGGAAAGTCTTCAGGAAATCGGTTTTCTTCTTCTCTTCTTCGGCAAAGCGCCGTCAAATTCAGTATTTAAAGGTAAGTTCAATGAAAAACATTAACGAAATTCAGCCTACCCGCACTCCCATGCGCGAGCAGGACCCCAAGGTTCGAGCGCACAATTTTCAGGAAGTACCCTTTGGATATTCCGAAGAAGAAGCCCGTCAAGAAGCGGCCCGTTGCTTAAATTGTCCGCGTCCGCAGTGCGTTACCGGTTGCCCGGTAAATGTGAACATTCCGGAATTCGTAGCTCTTATCAACCAGGGCGACTATGCCGGAGCCGCCCGCGCCATAAAAAAAACCAGCGCGTTGCCAGCCGTTTGCGGCCGCGTTTG
>CAZWOV010000137.1:0-7292 GCA_964635645.1 uncultured Planctomycetaceae bacterium
AACGTAGAGCGGAAGAGGCCCGTCTCGAAAATTTGCGCCGGGAATCGGCTGAAATCAGGAGAAAACAGCGCGTCGCCGCTCTTCAAAATCGATTAAGAGAGCGAATTCAGGCGTTGGATCTCCGGTTTCAAATTCTTGATCAGGATTTTTCGAAAGAAGAATTTTCAGGCGTTGAAACGTTGGGAGATTGGAAAAAACTTTTGGAGGAGTGGAAGAGCGAGTTGGAATCGGCAGGCTGGGACGAGGACGTTCAGAGGGTTCGGAAAAAAGTAGAGGTTGGCGAAAAAAACGCGGACGGGCTGGCGGAAATGCTGTCGATAAAACGCAGGACAATTTGCCAAATTGCGGAAAGGCGCATGCAAATTGCGGAACGGGGAGGGCTACAGGTTCTTCCGGCGGCGCCTGTTTCCGATGCGGAACTTAACGAATTAGTTCGGAATATTCGTGAAACTTCGACCTTGGAAAATCTGATTCAATTGGAAAGTTCGTGGAACAAAATTGCGAAAGAATTACGCGAACAATGTCTTTTTTTTGATCAGAAGCAAAGGTTTTTTGAAATAGAGAGTGAAATGAAGGCCTTAAATCGTCGGTTTCTCGTTGGGGAAAATCAGATTTTTTTTCAACGTCTTTCCGACGCGATGGATCGCCTTCGCGTTAAGATCAGAGAAGTTCGGATGAAGGAGGTTTCGGCGGAGCTTTTGCCCGTTGAGAATTATTTTTCTATTCTAAACGCCCGGCTTTATCAAAACGCCGTCGTTACGGCCAAAAGGAAAGAGGAAAACGAAAGGCTTCTGAACGAATTCGAGACGGAGTGGAAGAATGCGCTCGAAAATTTCAATTCAGAAGAAAATATCGTTGCGGAGGAAGAAGGAACGAATATTCGCCGGGTCGTGGAGAACTGGAAGACAAAAATTAATTCTCAGCTGACGTTCATGCGGGGACAATTTGAAAAATTGGAATCTGAACAGTTTGGTCAATCGCTTAAATCAATGCGTAATGAAATGGAAGCGTTGGCAGATTTAAGAGAAAATACGGCGTTGGTAGTGGATTTGACGAAACGGCAGGAAGAGATTTTTCCAGAGAGACTGTGGAAAAATCTTGCGCGGAATGAATGGATGGAATTTAAGCGGAGGCGCTCAACGCTTTTGCGTCAGATTCAGAATGGTCAGAATCCAGGTTTTCAAAAAGATTTCGAAGCGTTTCGACTTTTCTTTGAGGAAACGTTTGAAAAGATGAAGCCGCAGATTCAGGTTTGGAAGATTCGGCATGAAGCTGTCGGCAGAATGGTTTCCGATTTGCGGGAATACTGGTCGTTCTGGTTTTCCGAGTCTTCCGCGCGTCAATGGGCCGAAGAGGAGTTGGCGGCGCAGGAGGCCGAGCTTGAGGAAATTCAGAAAATGCTGGACGAGGGCGTTTTTGAGTTGGCTCAGATTGAGGAACGGGCCGTAACCTGGAAAAGGATGATGGAACAGATTGCGCAGGCGGTTCTGGACGTTCAGCAACGCGAGCGTAAAAGAAAGTTTCTCGTGAAGCGGTTTGAAGAAGAATTTCAAAAAATGGGGTTTACGTTGGAACGGCCTTTTCTGGAGGATCCTGAAAATCCGGCTTCCGGAATTGTTTTGTCCGCTTTTAGGCGCGGAGAGGGAAAGACGATTAATGTCCGTTTTGACCAGGAGGAAACCGAACCGGTTCTTTATGCCGTCGACGGGTTTCCTATGCCTTCTTTGAAAGTTGACGGGAAGGATTTTCGAACTTGCGACGAAGCTCAGCGTCAGTTGGCAATTCTTCATAAACTGCTGGAAAAACATGGAATCATGATGGGGAAAGTTCAATGGGAAGACCAGGCGCCGATTGACTTGGCTAAAGAGGCAATGGAATTACCCGATACCATTTCCGAACGTCTTACGAAGGAAGAAGAATAGGTCGGGATAACTGGATTTGAAAAAGACGGCGTTTCCATGAATGAAATGGGGGTAAAATGATTTTGGAAAGAGAAAAAAAACGTTCGGCTTCGATATCTTGGCGGGATGAGATGGATTCGCAGCTTGAGAGGGGAAAGCATGTTTTGCTTTATGGAAATGTGGACGATCGATGTCTCCTTGACGAAAATCGACCTCGGACTGTTCTTTTGGCGCAGGCTTTAAATCATTATTTTCTGACTCGAAAGTACCAGTTGGTCGTTCACTATGATTTGGCGGACGGTATGAGGACGGCGATTCCGGAAGTAATGGATTCTGTTTTGCTTAATCTATTGGACGGAACCTCGGTTTCCCGGTCAGAATTGAACGTTTCCGAGTCTGCGGTTGACGTTTCCAATTCATCGCAAAACGTTTCGACGGCGTCTTCCTCAACGCCGGAACGTCGTTCGGGGGGAACGTTTGGAAGCGTTCAGGCCGAAAAGGCCGCGGCTGAATTTGAACTGGCCAGTCTGAAACGTCGGGATTCTGTGCGCAGTTCGATGTTTACGCGTCGTTCTGGAAAGAATCGTTTATCAGACGAAAGCTCCGTAAGTGATTCCAATGTTTCCGCCGATGTTTTCGACGTTCCGGCTTCTTCCGTCCGTTTGCCGTTCGGCGGCAGATTTCATGGGTCGATTCCTTCTTTTCCGCCGGGAACAGCTCCGGAATCGTCAGATCGGGAAAATGCGCCGGAGGACGATTCAACGCGGCTTTCGGTCCGAAGTAAAAGCGCAGAGGACGTCATTCCCCAATTAAGACGAATTCTGGCGCAGGACAGGATTTCTACTGCGGTCATTATTCATTTTTCAGACAAACTTTTTGACGATACGCGTCGGCAGGGACGTTCAGAACGCGAATATCTGCTTCATCTTAAGAAAATTCTGACCGAAGCGGCTACGATTGGTCATGGAAGTTTGGCAGGACGCAGAAATACTCTGATTCTTGTCGCTTCCCGGCTCGCTTCCGTTCCGACCTGGCTTTATCAGGAGCATCCGCTTTTGGCATTGATTCGAATTCCCAGTCCTCCGGAAGACGAACGAAGGAAATTTATTGAAGGCTTTTTGAACGTTTTTACGCGAAATACTTTTCTGACCGACGCGCAGAAAAAAGAGTATGTTCAGACGTTTGTTGAACATACGCAGGGATTGGCGCTTTGGGACCTGATGGCTCTCGGGGCTTTGGCGAACCGCAGTTTGGAAAATCCGATTGACGAACCGCGGGAAATCAGAAAATTGATCTCGCTCTATCGATACGGTCAAAAAGAGGATCCGTGGGATAATTTTAATTCTGGAGACAGGAGAAATCGAATTCAGGCCGCGCGTGAAATGATTGAAAAACGGGTGAAGGGACAGCCAGAAGCCGTGGAGGCGATCGTTGAAATGCTCATCAGCGCGACGGTTGGCGTTTCGATGTCGCCGGTAACGCGTCAGACAGGTAAGCCCAAGGGCGTGTTTTTTTTCGTCGGACCGACCGGCGTAGGGAAAACGGAGCTTGCCAAGGCTCTGGCTGAACTGATATTCGGAGACGAGTCGAAACTGCGTCGATTTGATATGAGCGAATTTTCCGAGTCTCACGCCGCGGAAAAATTGACCGGTTCTCCACCCGGTTACGTGGGCTATGAAGAGGGGGGGCAACTCACGAATTTTGTGCGTGAAAATCCGTTCAGTCTGCTTCTTTTCGATGAAATAGAAAAAGCTCACGGTCAGGTCATGGACAAATTTCTTCAAATTCTTGAGGACGGACGTTTGACTGACAGTAAGGGGCAAACCGCTTTTTTTTCTCAGTCCGTAATTATTTTTACGAGCAATATCGGCGCGGATTCTCTTTTTTCGGAAGATGGAACGATGGGGAACGAAGCGGTTTCGGACGATTTTCCATGTTACGAAACGTTTATTAAAAAGCATTTTCAGGAAAAAGTTCGCGATCATTTTGTTCGTGAACTTAAACGTCCGGAAATTTTGAATCGTTTCGGAGATAACGTGATTGTTTTTGATATTTTGCGTCCGGGATTTATTCATGCGATTGGGGAAAAATTTCTTTCGATGCTGAAAGTTTCAGCCATGGAACGCCGCGGGTTGACGTTGGAGTTTGAGCCGTCTGTTTTGGCTTACGTGCAGAAACAGATGGTTCTTCCAGAGAATATTAAAAATGGCGGTCGAAGGGTGCGGACTTTACTTGAAGACCGTCTCGAAAAGAAATTGAACCGATGGATTTTTGAGCGTCAACCGTCGTCGGGAACGATTTTGGCGGTTGGGATGAATGAACATGGGGAACTTGACGTCCGGGAGATGTGAATAAAAAATCGGCGGGATTTTAATTTTCCGCCGATTGAAAAGGAAAAGTGAAAAGCGTTTTTGAGGGGCAAAGCGTTTTTTCACTTTTTCTGGAAAGAAAATAGCCGGATTAGTTTTTTCCAGATACTTCGGATTTTTTCAATCCCGTTGCTATCTTCCGTCTGGAAGATAGGAGTCAGGGATTTCATGGCCAATAGTTGCTCGACGTCGTCCCGATGGAGAAGAGTTTCCCTTATTGAGAGAAGATGCTCCTGTGGAAGTTTTCGAACGAATCGAATGGTCGATTCCGCGATAGGAAACGAGGAGATTGAGAGTATCAAACGGTAGATAGTGAAAAGATCTTCGCTCCATCGGGATTTTTCCTTAAGCGATTCGGCGAGCTTTGATTGAATCGCGCTTAGCAGAGCAGGAGCGGTTTCCGGCAGCAGGTGGTTTAAAAAATCTGCTTTTTGTTTGGGCGTAAGCTTGAGAATAAGTTTGACGTTCCATTCCGGCCAGGCGAAATAAAGTCGGGAATAGGCGTCGTCGTTACCTCCAAAATCATTTTCAAAAAAACGTTGGTAAAGTTCCAGTTTTACCACGTCTGAAAAGTTGGACTGAAGGATTTCCATGAGTTGCGGTTCGCATCGCGAGTCGTCGCCGTGAAAACTCCATTGAGTAAGATATTCAATCTGCTCTTGCGGGGACAACATGCAGGAAACCTGCCGAAACGCTTTGGGATAAGCCCAAAGATAAACTGGTTTGGGTAATTGTCCAGGATTTTCGTTGAATAAATCCCAAAATGTTTTTGATGTTAATCCGACGACCGCAAGTCTTGGAAGCCATTTTGAGTAAAAACGTTCCAGAAAAGCCAGATCTCCCTGGAAAATTTTACGGCGCAGCATTTGGCGAAGGTTGGTTTCAAAGGATTCCCGTTGTTTAAAAAACGGCGTGAATGTTTGTCGCAGAACGTCGTCCGTCCATAAATCCAGGAGTTTACTGGAGAAAAAATTTGCCATTAGATTTTGCGCCCGCTCAGGATCTTCCATGACGAAATTTTCTATTTCCGGTATTTGAGAAAGCTCTTTAAGGCGCGTTATGTCAAGGGTATCCGGATGTTGAACCAACTCGAAGAACATTTCGACCGACTCTTTTTTCATTCGCGCGATTTCCGAAACTCCGGCGTGGAAGGCGTCCGCGTCCGTAAATTTTCCATTTTTAACGGACCCAATGATCCACTCAACGTATCGTGAAACGGCAGGAAGCGAACTTTTTTGTCCGCTGAACAGATTCCATGAATAATTGGATCCGATAAAACAGTTTTGAGGAATGGAATTGGTCGGATCGACGGGATTCCAGAGACAGACGATATTTGTCGGCGTGAGCATCGCGTCCTTTTCGTAGGTTGAGAAGGAGAGATTTGCCCAGAGCGTTTGGGGAAGGATTCGGCAGATAGCCCAAAGCGCCTTAACAAATTTTTCCTGGGGAGCCGCAATGAAAATGCGTCCGCTGGCGGGTTTCGTCCACCATGCGCGAAGAATAAATTCCCAGAGGTTAAACAGTTCGTCGTCCGTTTGCATTTCAGACAAAATTGCGTCGGTAAACATTTCATTTGCCGGGAATCGTTGGGGGACGGGAAGGTTAATTTCAGCAATTCCTTCGTTTTCGCATTTCCATAGGGGACTTTTCCACCATTCCAGAACCGTCTGGGCATTAATATCCTGCGAAAGACCGCAGAGTACGTGCGCGAAATAGTTGCCGTTCCGTTTCGTGGTAGGGTCCAGACCAAGCCAAACGCTTTGGAGGGCGATATTTCCAGAATTTCCTCCATGAGCGAAAAGAAGTTTAATAGGAAATGGACCGGAATAGTCGGCGGGAACGTCCAACTTAAAATTTAAGGCGCGGAGACTGAACGACGTTTCTTCAGAAGAGAGCGGGGCGGAGGAGGCTCGAATCTGGAATCCGCCGTCTCCGGATACGCTTTCGTTATTTCGACACGATGTGTAGAAAAATTGTTTCATGATATTTCTCCTCTTTCACGGGATGAATTCAGGAAAGATTTCCCGTAGAAAAAACGATTATTTCAGTTTTTGGAATTCAGATATTTCAGTTGATTTAATATCCACAGGAGCGGATCGACGACGTTAATGGAGCGGATTTGCTGCGGGATAGATTCTCCTTCGGGGAGAGTTCCCAAAGCCGAAACTCCAAAAAAGGCGCATTTTTCAAATTGGGTTCGCATTTTTGCCGTTAAATCGCCTACGCCGTTCTCTTCGAGGAAACGAACGACATGATTTGACTTTTGTTCGCAATGCTTTCGATTGAATCCTCCGGTATGATTGGTTTCGCGAAGGATGATCTGACTTTCGCGCGGCAGAATTGAACGCAGCATGTCGGCTTTGGTGAGCGCCAGCGCCGTTGGGGTCTGAATTTTCATGTCGGGGCGCATGGCGCTTTCATTGGTTTTGTAGCTTAAAAAATAGTCGAGAATTTCAGATGGATTTCCTCCGATTTCATCGGGAGACGGTAATTGAGTTCGAATTCCGTAAGGCAGTTTATTGAAAATAGGCTGGTAACGGAAAGGATCAATCATGACGATGATTCCGGAAGCGTTTAATGCGTATCGGCCGAAAGTATGGAAATTGCGCATTGAACTGAGGTCTTCGCCCGCCGCGTCGAAAATCACGAGGTCAATGGCTTTGAGCCGTTCTTTTCCGCGTATTTTTTGAGAAAGAGTTAAACGGTAAATGAGCGGAATTTTGACGTCGGCGTCAACTTCGGAGCGTTCTGTTTGCTGAATGACGCGGTGATCTCGAAAAAGACGTTTTCCGTACCGGCGTTCATAGAGTTTTCTGGAATCGATTCGACGCATTTCATGAATGTCAAACGTCATTTGAGGCCGGAATCCGAAATTCAGTTCCGCGGCGTATCGCGTTTCCAGAAGTTTAAGAAGAATGCCGAAATAATTGCTTTTTCCAGAGGAACGGCTGCCGATAATCGCAATGATATTGCTTTTTCGATTCCAGTTGGCCAGAGCCTGCGGCAGATAAAGATGGCAATG
>CAZWOV010000138.1:0-7204 GCA_964635645.1 uncultured Planctomycetaceae bacterium
ACAACGCCAGAAACCAGGACGATAAAAATATTTACCTTCTGGTTGGAAGCTGGTCGAAGATGCGCGACAGCGGCGGGAATTCTCTGGCGGACGACGAAGAGACTTACCGTACCAACCTGGCCGATCCTAATTCCTATTGGGTTGTCGTTAATTCCGCGAATGGGATGATTACTCTTGCGCCGAATAATCAGAACGATATTGACCGTATTCGCGACCAGGGCAGGACGAGAGGAGGCAACTGATGAAACGGATGGATTCACGCAAAAGCGGTTTTACGCTTCTCGAAGTGCTGATTTCAACTTCGGTCATCATGATCGGCGTTTTTGGCATTGCCGGCGCCATTGCTCTGAGCGAGCAGCTCGTTAAGAATTCTCTGCGTTGCGACATGGCGGCCAATTGCGGACGCGCGGCGCTGAAAACGATGATAACTCAGAACTGGATCGACGATTTAGACGATTTGAACGAAGGAAGTACGAAATACTACAACTGGAACGGAGATACTTCGAGTAATAATCAGGAACAGGACCGGAAAAAAGAAGATTTTAACTGTTCCGATCATCTTCGTCAGGATAATCGCAATGTGGATTTGGAGGAATCGCCTCCGCAGTACAATACCAGCCTTAAGGGCGACTATACCTGGATCGGGACAATTCGCAAACTTGAGAACAGTTACTGCGAAGTTTCGGCGGCGGTTACCTGCAAACGGGCTCTTTCCGCCAGCGAAAACGCTATCAGTGCGACGGTGACGCTTGAGCAGAACGGCGACTATTCGGACGTCCTTACCGCAAAGGTCGGCAATAACAGTTTGTCGGATGAAAACGCGGAGGAGCTTAAGGCTGGACAATTCGTCTATCTTTTGTCTTCCGGCGCCAATTCGCAGGCGCACTGGTATCGCATGAACAGTATTTACTCGCATAACGGTACGATTTATATTGAGTTGCGCGGTCCATTCTGGGACGGCGGGACTTCCGGCCAGATTCGAACTCCGGGCGGGGTAATCGCCGCGTATACCCAGATTGTTCCCACTCAGTTGCGCGGTTCGGACGGAAATTGACGGAAGACGATTTCACGCTCGGGATTACGATAACAGAGGCGGTTCTTTTTATTTTCCAGATTTCGGAAGTTTCAATTAACGTATCCTCCAATTTTCAGCAATAAACCAAAAACACAGGGTTCGTAACATGGTTCAGAAAGTACTTTCCACACGTCGGCGCGGAATGGTTTTGATGATAGTTCTCGCGCTTCTCGCCATGGTCAGTTTGACTGCCGTCACGTTTCTGCTTACCACAGAACAGTTTCGCGACGCCTCGGAACAGAACCGAAGAATGGGGGAATTCACGCTGGATCCGGAGGCGATGCTTCAGGACGCCGTGATGCAGGTTATTCGCGGTACGAACAATCGGGTCGATTCGAAGTACGAGAAGAATAACTGGAACGGCGGCTATTCGCTGATTCACGGCAACAGTCTTCTGGAAGACGTTTACGGAACGGAAGCTCCTCTTGCGCGCGACCTTTCGCTGCGGTATGCCGGGACGGAACGCGGTATGCTGAAATTCACCGGCGGTTCCGCGTCCTATGTCGGCGCCGTGCTCACGTGCATTGACGAGGAGTCGAAAAGCAACGGACTCAGCACGGTCATTCTGGCTTATGAAAACGGAGCCCTTTACGCCTCGCCTCTCCCGACCGGTCAGGAATTTGATACGGAACAGAGACGCTACATGGTGAATCGTCTGCCCTTCCAGGACGACGGACTTGATTACGACGCGCCGGGACACGATCTTTTCCTTGCCGTCAGAAACCCGGAAACGGGCGCCGTCGTTATGCCGTCGTTTGCGTCGACGTCGGAGTGGAATAATATTTCCACCTCTCCGTACCAGATGACGAACAATGCGATTGAGATGAACGCCGACGCGGATAACGACGGGCGTTTCGACTCCCGGTGGATGGATTTGGGACTTCCGATTCACTATACGGCGAACGGAACGCCGTTCAAACCTCTTTTCGGTATTCTGATTGAGGACATGGACGGCAAAATCAACGTGAACGTTCACGGTAAGTCGGGAACCGATTCGACGTCCGGTTCCGGTTCGGGAACGGGGAACGGCGTCGTGGGGCGCGGTTTCGGTCCTATGGAAGTCGATCTTGAAAAAGTCGTCGGTACGACGGCCGCTTCCGGTATTTACACTTCGCGGATGGGTGACACGACGCGCAGTCCCGGTTCGGACGTCCGGGGCAACTGGTACGAGAAATACGGCGATACGATTGCCGAACGTCATGTTCAACGGACTCCGATGGATATTCTGGGACGAATTTCGTATAGCGTTTCGAACGGAGTCCCCGTCTTCAATACGACGGAGAATTTTGAAACGCCGAACGGCTACGATCTGGATCTTGGCGCGGATACGATTCAGGGAAGAACCTGGTCCGGGGAGACTCCGACGACGCGCGCCTTTTCGCCGAACGAGCTGGAAGCGTTGATTCGTCCGTACGATTTTGATTCGCCGTTCCTTCCCGGACGGTTGCGTACTCTTCTGGAAAACGCCTCCGTCGATTCTTCGGAGATTCGGCGTCTGGTAACCACGGCCAGCTGGGACATTCCGGCGTTTCGCCGTTCGTCCGTCGTGACGGATGAAAATCGCGAGAGGATGTTGCCGGAGATTCTTGCCGGGTGGCCGATTGATCTTCTCCGCGCCGCGACGTTTGACAGCCGGGACGAGTGGGACGGGGAGAAATATCCGAAACGGCACGCCTTTATGCAGTGTCTTTACGAAATCATGAAGCAGAGGGATATCGACATGGGCGGCAGCGGTTCGACGGTCGAACGCCGCAGGGCGCAATGGTGCGCGAACGTGGTCGATTTCCTTGACGCGGATTCCATTATGACGCCGTTTAAACCGGACGGCGAGAGCTTTACGGTTTTCGGTTGCGAACAGCCGGAGGTTCTGATTTCAGAAACTCTTGCTTTCCATTCCCGCAATACGGAAAAGGACGTTAAGATTGACGACGATATTTATCTGGGCGGAAAGTACGGTAAGGGACCGAAAAGCAAAACCGATACGAAAGTTTACGAAAATTATCCGCTTAATCGTTACGAGTATAAAGGGGAAGAACTCGATCCAGGTATCGTTCGTAAAATCGAGAAGAATATCGAAGATATGGAAAAGAAGGGGTACGGTCCGGATAAGAATCAGGACTTCGACCAGTATGTTCGGCCGCAGGGCGCGCTTTTCATCGAGCTGGTCAACGCCAATCCGCGCGAAGTAACGAATCGTCCGCCGAGCGTTTTAAACGATATTTACGGGACGAATTCCGGCAGCGTCGATATTTCCAAGACGACTCCGAACGGACAGAAATCCGTTTGGCGAGTCGTCGTGATGAAGGACGACGATACGCCGGAAAAGAGCGATACGGCGCAGAACCTGAAGCGGGACGAGACGACGGACGCCGATTTTAACGCTTCCATTTACCGAACGGCATATCTTGCGCCGGTTTCGAATCTTTCCGACGACGAGTTTGCCGCGGAGGGGTCTCTGGCGTCTTTGGAGCCGGGGCGCGGCGTATTGATTGGTCCCCGTGGAGAAACGGTTTTCCGGTTTGAGGATCCGGGCAGTGAAACGGACGTTACGGACAGCGAAAACGATGCAGTTTCCGTCGGCGCGTCGATTAAACTTTCCGGTACTTCCTGCACTTTCCGCGGGATTTCCGGTTCGACGGACGGAATTGCCATAAAGAGTAAGGAAAACGGCGTTCGATTCAGTCTGACGGAAGAAGGCGATTACGGCGACGATAATTCCGCCTCCGGCAGTTCGGACCGCGAGAAGTTTACCCTGAAAAACCCGCGCGGCAAGCCGATCGATCAGGACCGATGGACGAAACTGGGAACAGACAAGGAGAATCGCCGAATGGTTCATCTTCAGCGTCTTGCGGACCCGGGGCGCGACTATAATTCTGAAACGAATCCGTACATAACGGTGGATTCGATGATAGTTGACCTGACGGTCACGAACGCCCGAACCGCCGAGGCGGAGGCCGGTGTTTCGGGGAGCCGTCCTTCGACGATCGTTACGAGGCGCCGCGAGAAGAAAGCGTATTTCTGGCAGCAGGATTCCAGTAGTTCGGAAGAAGTTGCGACCGGTAACGGCGACGACCTGGTTCACTCGTTCTCCAAGGATAGTCCAATGCCGGAGGAAACGGAACGCCCCGTTACCTGGTTCGGCTGGATTAACCGTCCGGCGGTCAGTTCGTTCGAGTTGATGAACGTCACGAACCTTTGCGCTTCGGAACTTCTTTACTGTTACGACCCGACGGATGAAGCGACGGGATTTGAGAAAACTTTCGGTTATCTTCCGAAATTTACGGAGAGTAAACGCCGCGAGATTTTCGGATATTTCCGCATTCCGTCTCCGCAGGTGGTTACGCCGATGACGCTGAATCGCGAGAACATCACGGGAACGGCGCGTACCGACGGCGCGGCGGACGTTCCGTTTGCCTTCTACAGCATGTACCGCGATCCGGGCAAGATTAACCTGAATACGATTTCCAGCGCGAAAGTTCTGGGGGCTGTTCTGGGCAAGTCGATTACTACCATGGAGCAGTGGCCGAACACGGCGAAAAATCCTTTCCGGTCGATTGTGGAGGCTCCGGCCGAATCGGCTCTTCAAAGCGCGGATTTCCTTTCCTTCCTTGCGGCGGATACGACGGATACGCTGGAAGATCCTTCTTCGCGCATGAATCTTTACCGTCTGGCGAACCTGACGACGACGCGCTCGAACGTTTTTGCCGTCTGGATTGTCATGGGATTGTTTGAAGTCGATTCAAACGGCAATTTAATGAATAGTTTCGACAATAGCAACAATGCGTCGAGGGAAATCGGAGAATTGAGCGGCGGAGTCAAGCGTTACCGCGCGTTTTATCTGATTGATCGTTCGATTCCCGTTGGGTTTGAATATGGTAAAAATCACAATGCGGAAAAAGTGATCATGCTGAAGAGGATGCTTCAGTAACGCCGACGGAGCGATTTTCATAAAAAACGGCATCGTTTGGGCGTTGCCGTTTTTTTTTTGCAATAAATTGACGTTTTGCGCGTTTAAAAGGTATGAAATGGAAATCTGGACGACGGAATATTGGTGAAAACGAATGGTTTGAGAAATACCATTTAATGATTCACGGCTATCTTTTTTCCCAGACGCAGAATACGCATTTGGCGGACGATCTGTCGCAGGAAACTTTTGTCCGGGCTTGGGAGCGCCGGGCCGATTATCAGGAAAGAGGGCGCGTCAAAGCCTATCTTTTTCAGATTGCGGCGCGTTGTTTGAAGGACTATTACCGAAGAAAACGCGAGGAACTCTGCGACGACAGGACGTGGACGCGATTGGAACGGATTTCTCCGGAACCCGGTCCGGAGGAGTTGAGCGCGGTTTCGGAAGAGATACTGCTTTTGCGAAAAACCATGGACGGGCTTTCCGAATCGCAGCGTCAGATTCTTTCCATGCGTTATTTCGGCCAGTTGAAATTTACGGAAATAGCGGAAATTTTGGAGATTCCAATCAATACGGTTCTCAGTCATGCGCGCCGTGGGCTGGCGGCTTTGCGGGAAATTTTTGGGGAAGACGAAAAAAAGGCCTGAAAACGTGAACAAAAGGTGAAAAAATGCGAGAAGAAGATTTATCGGAAGAGTCGCTTGAGAAGGAATTGGAGGCGCATTCCGCCGTCTGGGAGCGTTTCGGACGCGTTCTTTCCGAGGCGCATAATCAGGTTTACGCGTCTCCTCCGACGGTTTCTTCCGCACCGGACCGGACCGTTCGTTTACGGTACGCCGTCGGAAGCGTTTCGGCTGCCGTTCTTTTGGCCGCGCTCGTCGGCGTCGGTCGGTTTCCGGGGGAGGAAGCGGAACGGGCGGGCGAGGCGTTCGTCGGCGCGTCGATGGAAGAGGACGCCGAGCTGGATTGGGACGCGGGGGAGAACGATTTGGAACATTTCGAGTCGTTTCTGGCGCTGACGCTGACGGACGATTCGTCGTTGGATATTGAGATTGCCGTTTTGGGCGATTCGCTTGGAAAATGGGCGGGCGAATCGTCGGAAGAGCGGTTTTGAATGGAGTTGAAGGAGGGCATGATGAAAAAATATCAGATTTTCGCAGGGTGCGTGTTTTTGATTGCGTCCGCGACGCTTTGGGCGCAGGAGAACGTCGGGACTCCGCAGGTCGGAGAGTCGTTGAACGCCGAGAGCGCCGCGCAGTCTGCGGAGACGGCGAACGCACCCGCGGCGGTAACGTCCAACGCTTCGGACGCTAACGCGCAGAGCAACGTTTCGACTCGGGATAAAGGCGGTAAACAGCAGAATGCCGATCGTAAAAAAGAAGCGAAGGAGAAGCGGAAGAAGGATACTGCGGAGAAAGGCGAGAACGCTGAAAAAAATAAAAAAGAGAAAAAACAGCAGGAAAAAAAATCGCGTGAAAAGAAGAATGAACAGAACGTCGGAAAGTTTACGAGCGATCTGGACGTGAAATCGCTCGGCGGAAACATGAAAGACGCTTTCAAAACACGCCCTGAATTTCGGAATATCGTTCAGGAGGAAATTGCTCTGGAACGGAAAAGCAGAGAGTTGGCCAGGCAGATTAAGCAGGAGAAAAATCCGAAAAAAAAGAGCGCGATGGAGACGGAGCTTCGCGAGGTCGTCGCCGGGCACTTCGACGTTCGGCAGACGCGCAGACTTTACGAATTAAATTTTTTTGAAGAGCGGATTCAGGAACTTCGTATGCAGATTGAGACCCGTAATGAAAAGAAAGACAGGATTGTGGAAAAAAGGCTTACCGATTTGATTGGAACGGACGAAGATCTTCGTTTTTAACGCGCAAATCATTTCCGGTCTGTTTGTTCCGGCATTTACTCGGCCGATTGACGCGCGCCGGGTAAATGCCGTTTGTTTTGAAGCGGATTTGCGCGTTTTATCGAATCGTCTGTTTTGCTTTCCGTCTTTTTTTTCAAATTCTGTTTTTTTGTTTTCAAAAAACGGGTAATTTTTTTGACAAAATAAAATTTCGGAGTAAAATATCTTAAATGGTTTGATTAAACTTGACAGAATAAAGATCAGGAAGGACATTTGAGGTATCAAATGAACGTTTCAACTAAATTTTCCCGTATCCTGCTTAACGCTCTTATCGCTTCCGTTTCGCTTTACGGTTCCGCCGCATTCGGCGATACGG
>CAZWOV010000139.1:0-7201 GCA_964635645.1 uncultured Planctomycetaceae bacterium
ATCGGCAATTTCTGAAAATTCGTCGGTTCCGCAAAAGATTCTGTGCGATGGAGCGGGCGCGGTACGTTTGGCCGTCTATCTTGGATGCGCCGATAGAATTGCCGGAGTTGAACAGATTGAGATTGATCATTCGCAACGGGTTCCTTATCGTATTGCGACTCCCTTTCTGCGCCGACTTCCGGTAACCGGGGAAAGTCACGGTCGGCTGAATCTTGAAGCGATTCTTTCTCTCAAAGAAAAACCGGAACATATTTTTCGTGTAAGAAATTCTGATTCAGGTCTTAAATCGGAAACTCTTCAGGCTCGAACGGGGATTGCCGTTACGGATATTCTCTACGGCGATCTTGGAAATGATCGCGGCGTTCTTTATGATTCGCTTCGTCGGCTTGGGAAAGAGCTTGGAGTTTCTTCCCGAGCGGAAGAGGTTATTGCGTTCATTGAAAAAAATATTCATGAACTTGCTCTTCGACGTCCCGCCCTTCCTTTAGAAGAAAAACCGACGGTTTTTCTTGGCGGTCTTTCGTGGCGCGGAAATCATGGTTTCGCCTCAACGTCCTCGCTTTACGAACCGTTTGAATGGACCGGAGCCGTTAACGTCGCGTCCGTCTGCCGGGAGGGGGTAGCGTCGGCAGCGCAAATGACGGTTGCCCGCGAGCAGATTCTCGCTTGGGACGCCGATTTTATTTTTCTTGATTTGGCGACGGCCGACGTTCAGGGAATAAATGGCATAGAAGAGCTTCGCGGCGATCCGATTTATCGGGAACTGACCGCGGTGAAATCCGGCAACGTTTTTGCGCTTTATCCGAACTCATCCTATCAGGCGAATTTGGAGGCGCGTCTGGCGAACGCCTGGTTCATTGCTAAAACGCTTTACCCAAACGAATTTGCGGACGTCGATATTGACGTAAAAGTGCGCGAGATTTTCCGTTTTCTGACGGGAGATTCCGTTTTGGATTCCGCCTCTGAATTTTTGCGAAAACAGGCGTTTCGCCCCATCGCGTTGGAGGAGTCCCCATGATTCCCCGATTATTCTGGATTCTGATTGCCGCGGCGCTTCTGCCGTTTGTTTTTCTTGTCTGCATTTTGCGCGGAACGGTGGAGATCTCTTTTTTTGAATTGGATGATACTGCGAAAATCGTTTTGTTTCATTCCCGAATTCCCCAGGCGTTAACGGCGATCCTTGCCGGAGCCGGATTGTCGGTAACGGGCGCGTCGATGCAGGCGGTTCTCAGAAATCCTTTAAGCTCGCCTTTTACTCTTGGCGTTTCCAGCGCGGCGGCGTTTGGAGCGGCGTTGGCTGTTGTCTGCGGCGGTACGTTCATTCAAAGTATTTACGTTATGGTTGGCGCTTTTGCGAGTTCTGCCCTCGCCGTTCTGCTTATCCTTATCCTCTCTGCAAGAAGGTCCATGCGTCCAGAACTGATTATTCTTGCCGGAGTTGCTCTGAACGCGTTTTATTCTGCGGGAATTATGCTTCTGCAATATGTCGCGGATGAACAGCAGCTTGCGTCCATCGTTTACTGGTCGTTCGGCGATACTCAGCGAGGAACGTGGCCGATTATTGCCGTTCTGGCGTTTCTTGTTCCGGGGACGGGGATCTGGTTTATGCTGCAAAGCTGGAAATTCAACGCTCTTTCCCTTGGCGAAGAGACGGCGGTAAGTCTGGGAATTCGTACAAAACGCACTCGTTTGGCCGTTATGGCTCTTGGCTCGTTTCTGACGGCGGTACTGACCGCCTCGTTAGGAATCATTGGTTTCGTGGGACTGGTTGTTCCGCATCTTTGCCGTCTTATTGTCGGAGACGATTTCAGATTTGTTTTGCCTGCGTCTTTTTTTGGCGGCGGCCTTCTTCTTTTGATTTCCGATACGGCGGCCAGACTTATGCTCGCTCCAAGATTAATGCCGGTTGCGATTTTGACGGCGTTTATTGGCGCGCCTCTTTTTCTTCTCATGCTTGTTCAGCTTGCGAATCGTAAAGGAGGCGTCCAGGAATGATTTTTTTTCCGCAAACAGTTTCCTCTCCCCAACCTTCGGATGCGTCTCCGTTTTATTCGTCGCGGCTTCTGGTTCATGAATTGAGTTTTCAATATGGAAGGCGTATGATTTTGAAAGATATTTCATTCTCTGTTTCGCCTTCCTTCGTTTTGGCTATTCTCGGGCCGAATGGTTCCGGGAAAACGACGCTTTTACGCTGTTTGAATCAGCAGTTGACGCCCGGTTCGGGCAAAGTTACGTTTGGAGAGCATGATCTTCTTCGGATGACTCCTGGGCGCCGCGCAAAATTTGTCGCGTATGCTCCTCAGAGAACGGCGTCGAACGGTTTGTCTGTTTTTGATTCCGTTCTTCTTGGAAGACTTCCGCATCGAACCTGGCATTCTCATCAGACGGATCTTCAAAAGACATGGAAAGTTCTTGAGAGACTGGAACTTACGGAAAAATCGGGCGTTCCTCTAAATTCACTCAGCGGCGGCGAGCTTCAGAAAGTCGCGCTTGCCCGCGTCCTGGCGCAAGAACCGCGGTTAGTTTTTCTGGACGAGCCGACGAGCGCTCTTGATTGGAAAAACCGCGCGGAGATTTTGACGCTTTTGAGAAAAATTGCTCATGAAGACGGATTGACTATCGTTTTGACAATTCATGACGTCAACGATGCGATTCGGTTTGCGGACAGGTTGCTTCTTTTGAAAAATGGGGAAATCGTTACGGAGACCGTTCCGAAAGATTTGAAAGGCGAAACGCTTTCCATTGTTTACGGCCTTCCAATTGAAATTCATGAAATAGAAGGAAAACGTACTGCGTTGACGTTTGCCGATTGATTGGCGTTCATGATGAATCGGGAAATTCAGTCATGGACTTGAATTCCCAAAGTCGGTTTATCTAAACGGGCTTTACTGAAAATGATGAGGAGAAAACAGAGAATAAACTTGAAATTTTTCAGAACGTAAAAATCGCGGTTTCCAGACTTTCCTTTTGAACAGATTGATTTCCCTTTTTGAGGAGATTTTCTGTTTTCCGTCCTCCGTATTTAATATTGTGTTTCCTATCCTATTTATTGTTAAACCAAGGAGAATTCAATGACGAACCTTACCCGCGAACAAATCGACGGAGCCGTTTCATTTCATGGTCATCACTGCCCCGGACTGACGATAGGTCTGCGCGCCGCCGAATATTGTCTGCGCGAGATTGGATCGGCCAAAGACGAAGAAATCGTTGCCGTTGTTGAAAACGATATGTGCGCCGTTGACGCCGTGCAGTTTCTTACCGGATGTACGTTTGGGAAAGGCAATTTCATTTTTCGCGACTATGGAAAAGCCGCTTTTACCTTTTTTCGACGTTCTGACGATAAACGAATCCGAATTATTTTGAACCCTGAACTTTGCGCGGATTTGCGTAATGAAATGGAAAGTGTTCTGCGAAATAGCGAAAAGGGAAAAGCGTTACGTCAGAAAATGATCGAGCGTCTCATGGAAGCGGAATTAGATAACGTATTTATTACGAGCGTTCCGGACGAACCGATTCCCGAGAAGGCTCGTATCCATAAAACCGGCATTTGCGTCCAGTGCGGTGAAAGAACGATGGAAACTCGCCTGAGCGAAGTCGGCGGTCAATGGCTTTGCCGTGCCTGCGCGAAAAAATAAAAATTTGAAATCAAATTAAAAGCAGACGGGTTTTGAGTTTCCCGTCTGCTTTTTACTTATTTTTTTCCGATATAAAGCGTTGCGATTCCAAACGTCATCGGAAAAAATTTGACTTCGGAAAGACCCGATTCTTCCATCATTTTCGCGAGTTCCTGCCCATATGGAAATTCTCTAACGCTCTCTGGAAGATAATGGTAAGCGTCAAATTGATTTCGCGCGGTAAACTGTCCGATTTTGGGAAGAATATGACGGAAATAAAAGAGGTAGAGCCAACGAAAAAGAGGGAATGTCGGAATGGAAAACTCTAATATTCCCACTTTTCCGCCGTTGCGGCAAACCCGAACCATTTCAGAAAGACCTTTGCGCGTATCGTGAACGTTTCGCAGACCAAACGCAACCGTAACGAGTTGAAATTCTTCGTCGTGAAACGGCAACGCGCATGCGTCCGCTTCAATCAACTGAATCTGTTCCGGAGATATTTTTTTCTGTTTCAGCTTTTTACGCCCTATTTCAAGCATTTCAGGAGTGAAATCGGCGCCGATAATCGGAACGCGCCATCGTTTCCAGAACGCGATAGCCAAATCCCCCGTTCCAGTGCAGATATCAAGGATTTTCGATTCGATATTTGATTCGGGTTTCATTCGGCGCACAACGGCACGACGCCAGAGAATATCGACGCCGCCGGAGAGAAAGTGATTCAGAAAATCGTAATGCTTTGCGATTTGTCCGAACATTTTTTGAACGCGTTGTCCGGAATGGTCTACCATTGAAAATTTTTCTCCTGTTTAAAAGGCAACGGGGCGTTCTCAAACAGACGTCCCGATTAAGCAACTTTCAAGAGTTTCAAACGCAAAACGCAGACAAAATCTGAAACTTTTGAAATTGAAAATTAATTTCAAGGAAACGAGTTCGCTTACGATATTCATTTTGTATTTTCTCATTATTTGAAATTACGAATGAATCGCGTAAGCGGATCGAATTCTGAAACGTAAACGGCGTTTTTACCGTCTTAAAACCTGAAAATCAAAGTTCAAGTTTCCACGGCGCACGATATTCGTAATGAAGAAATTCATTCGCGGCGTCGTTTCCAATGAATTTTTCATTTTCGGCGTCCCATTCCAAACGTTGCCCTAAAGCGTAAGAGATATTTGCCAAGTGGCACATCGTAGTGGAACGCTGGCCAATTTCCACATCCGCGTTCGGTAATTCACGGGAACGGATACAGTTAAGGAAATTGAGCGCGTGAAGACGTTCCGTTTCGTGAAGTTTTGTACCAGGAAATTCCTGCGCATTCATTCGCGGCCCCGGTTCGCCGAATTGTCCGCCTCTTTCCGGATAAATTTTCGACCCGGAGTCTGAAATATAAAGCGTTCCATCCGTACCGCGAAATTCCACTTCGCCCAACGGACGGTAGTTGGCGTTGGTGGCGCACATTGGATTTCCGCACGCTTCGCCCTGCGTAAACGTCATCAATCGGCCGGATTTGAACTGGAAAACGCAAATCATCGTGTCGGGAATCGTTCGGTCGTCTTTTACTGCAAACTGTCCGCCCATCGCGCAGATACTTGAAGGCGCTTCTTCGTGAAGGATCATACGCATTGCGTCAAAATAATGAACGCCCCAGTTCCCCGCCTGGGAAGAATATCCGAGCCACCACCGGAATTTGTACGGAGCGATATTTTCCTGATAGGGTTGAACTGGACGCGGACCAACCCAAAGGTCCCAGTCAAGGTTTTCCGGAGGAGCGGTTGCCGGACAATTTCCAATTCCATTCGGCAACATATTGCTCATACGCCAACTACGAGCCATGGTGACGAATCCAACCAGATTATCGCCGCCTTTTTTCGCCAGATCGATATAGTGCGGAGCGCTCCGGCGGTGCGTGCCGACCTGAACGATTCGTTTGTATTTGCGCGCGGCCTGAACCATGACGCGCCCTTCATGAATCGTCGTGCTCATTGGTTTCTCGACGTAAACATCTTTTCCCGCTTTGCACGCTTCGACCGTTTGTATCGCATGCCAATGATCCGGGGTAGCCAAAACGAGCGCGTCCACGTCGTTTCGGGATAAAAGATCGCGAAAATCCTTGACGGCCGTTGGTTTTTTGCCGTGTTCCTCATGAACTCTGCCCAAAGTATCTGAATCAATATCGCATAAAGCGGCGACTTCCATGTCGTTGGGATTGTCTTTAAAGGCGCGCAGAAGCTGACCGCCGCGATTGGCGATTCCGACAAAACCGCAGCGAATGCGTTCGTTTGCGCCGATGATACGCGCCTGGGACGAATTGGTCTGAAGCGCGGCAAGTCCAAACATAGTGGACGCCGCGAGATTTTTCGTAAAATTTCGTCGATTCATCATTGAAACCTTTCGTTAAACGATTCCTGAAATGGAATCTGAAATAGGGGGAGTGGAAGGAAACTAACTTTCAATGGAAACTGTTAATTGAAAGAAAAAAGAAATTGGGGGACGGTAACGCCAAGCTGAAACGTCTCAAATCTGCGCGGGGTCAAATTTTGATTCTCGCGTAATTTTACGAATCAGTTGACGTCGACTTTCGTACCGTTTTTTTCAAAAAAATCTTTGACGAACTTTTCAGCTCCTTCTGAAGTGATCTGATTTCCTCTGCGAATCGTAAGGGTTTTCAGATTGGGCATATCCATAAAATACGGTAAACAGGCGTCTGTCAATCCAATATCTTGAATCAGAATCCAATGAAGCGATTTCATTTGTCCGATAATCTTCATATCTTCATCTGTCAATTTGGATTTTCCTATATTCATAATCTTTACAGTTTTAAGATTTAGAAGCTGTTCCAGGTTTTCTCCCGAAATATCGGTTCCTTCAAGATAAAGCCCGTCAATCGACGGCATTTGAGCAATATTTTTAAGCGATGCCGAGGTGATGGGATTGTCTTGAGCATTGAGCGACGTCAGATGTTTCAGATTTATCCAGCAAGCCGTCTGTTCATCCGTAACGTTGGCGTTTGCCGCGTTGATTGCATTCAGCCAGGTTAATTTTCCCGTTAACGCCATGGCTTCGTCTGAATTGGTTTCAGAATTCAAATGAACGACGCTTCCGAGTTTTGTGATCGTATCGCGAATGACGATTACGCCCATTTCTTCCAGTTTTTTGCAAACGGCCGCATCCTGGGCTTTCAGATCCTCGCCGATTGCATTAGGATCAATAATCGTTTCGTCTTGAATTGCGAAAGGATTCTGAATATTTAAAACCTGAAGCAATTTGTCCCGATAATCCAAAACCGTTTTGGGTTTGGCAACATTAACCCAGACGACAAAAATGGTTACGCCAATTAAAATTGCCAGCAGAGAATAAAGCAAAGTATTACTGCGAGGCGGATATTCTTCATAGTTTTCCTGATTGTCCATGACGAAGCTCCTGATTAAATGAAGGACGGACGGATTGAAAACTGTTTTGACAGTATGTTAAAGTAATTCGGTACGAATTTTAATTATTCGCAAAAAACGCCCATACTCCGAAATTTTTCGTATCGGGCTTCAAGCAGACGGTCTATCGGAATATTTTGAAGTTCTTTTAAAGACGTTCGC